>JARFRT010000235.1 GCA_029287105.1 Akkermansiaceae bacterium
CACCACATCCTCGTCCACGCCGGCCTCGACCCTGACGTCGCCCTCAAAAAGCAAACCGACGAGTTTCTGTTCTGGCACCGCATCCACGACACCGAAGCCCACATCTCAGGAAAAACACTGGTCTGCGGCCATACCCCTCAGAAAAACGGCCTCCCGCTCGTGCTCGACCACGCTATCTGTATCGACACCTTTGCCTGCGGCGGACAATGGCTGACTTGCCTCGATATCGACAGCGGAGAATACTGGCAAGCCAACGAACAGGGGGAAACACGCAGAAACTCCTTGTAAACCAGCACCCACGACCCGAGTTTCCATTTCATTCATTTCAAGTTTGGCATTTAAAATCTAGAACCTAAAAAACAATCCGTGAACGAATTTCAAACAGACGACCTCCGCATCGGCGAGATCAAACCCCTGATCTCCCCCGCCGTGCTCTCCCACCACCTCCCGATCACCCACCAGGCTTCCAAGGTGGTCACCACCGCGCGGCAGGAATCTGAAAATATCCTCAAGGGTAACGACGACCGCTTGCTGGTCGTTGTCGGCCCGTGCTCCATCCACGACACCGGAGCCGCGCTCGAATACGGCACCCGGCTCAAGGATGCCGCCTCCCGCTACGCCGATGACCTCGTGGTCGTCATGCGCGTCTACTTCGAAAAACCCCGCACCACCGTCGGCTGGAAAGGTCTGATCAACGACCCCCAGCTCGACAACTCCTTCGATATCAACCAAGGCCTGCGCGTGGCACGCGAACTTCTGCTCGAACTCGCCGAGATGGGGGTGCCCGCCGGCACCGAGTTTCTCGATACCATCTCCCCCCAGTATTACGCCGATCTCATCGCCTGGGGTGCCATCGGTGCCCGCACCACCGAATCCCAGATCCACCGCGAACTCGCGTCCGGCTTGTCCATGCCCGTCGGGTTTAAAAACGGCACCGGTGGCTCCATCCAGATCGCGCTCGACGCCATCCAGGCGTCCGCCGGCCAACACCACTTCCTCTCCGTCACCAAGCAGGGCGTCACCGCCATCGTTGCCACCCAGGGCAACAATGCCTGCCACATCATCCTGCGCGGATCGTCCCAAGGGCCCAACTACGACGCCGAAAGCATCGCCGAGGTCACCAGCCAACTGGAAAACGCAGGCCTGCCCGCTTCCGTCATGGTCGACTGCTCCCACGGCAATTCCCTCAAAGACTACCGCAACCAACCCGTGGTCGCCCAGTCACTCTGCGACCAGATCGCCGAGGGCAACAAGGCCATCACCTCCGTCATGATCGAAAGTAACCTGGTCGAAGGCGGACAGAAACTCCAGGGCAGCCTGGCCGATCTCACCTACGGCCAGTCCGTGACCGACCAATGCATCAACTGGCAGACCACCGAAAACATGCTCGACGAGTTTGCCAAGGCCGTAAGGGCCCGCAGGGGGCAATAGGCTATTCTGAGGTAATCTGAAGTCGGAGGAATCTCCTGGCTTCGCCTGCGCCCAGGGGCACCGTACCCTTGCGCGCCTCCACACCCGTCGGATTGGCAGGGCCATTCAGCGAATTGACAACCCCCGTCTCCACCCAGTCGGACAAGTCTGTGGAGGTAAGTACCTTGAAGCTAACGTCGGTCAGGGCGTTGTTTTGCGAGTAGTACAGTTCTATTCTATCCCCGAAGAGTTGATAACTCGGAAGCAATGCCAGGTCGTTTACCCCGACGACTCCCCCAAGGGCGTATTCCTGCAGACGGTTCAGGCCGTCCTTGTCCGTGTCTAATCCCCATAGGGCATGCGTCAACACTCCGGCACCCAACTGGCCAAACCACCATTCCTGTGAGGGTTTGTCTGTCAGCGTGGCTGACCCCAATACCTGGGCACCCAGAAAATAACGATCCCGCAGGGTGCCTCCGGTGCCAGCGGCTTGCTGCGCACCTGTCAGTGTCACCTGAACAAGCTCAGCACCTTCTGCCAGGGAATCCGCCACCCGGGTCAGGGTGATCTGCTTACTGGTCTCATCGACACCGAATGATACCAAACCCGACAGAACGGGAGTGTAATCGCCGCCACCAGTGGCACTCCCGCTGACCTGATAACTAACGTCCTCGGCAAAGGACGTAGCCCCGCTCCGGGTCAGGGTGAACGTTGCCGTGTCATCCACGCCATGCTCGGCAAAGCTGTCATCCGTGGCTGTCACCGCAATGGTTGTGCCCTTGACGATGGTGAAATCATCGCGGATGACATTGGCACCATCGATGTATTGGGCGTGCAGTGTATTGCCCTCGATATTGAGAATCATGGAGCCCATGACACGCAGGTTCACCACAAAAACGGGGTGCGGAGATGGATTGATCAGGGCCGAGGATCCTCCGGTCCAATTACTGATTTTCCCGGATGCCCCGCAGGTACTGTAGACCGTGCCCTTCTCCCCCTCGGCCAGGGGTTTTTCATAGGCACCCGTGAAACCGGAGGCGACAAAGGCACCTGCGCTGTCGACACTGCCAACCGTGCTCCCGTTTCCGCTGTCCAGCGCATGGGTTCCCAAGTCAAAGGTGCCACTGAGAGAACTCGTTGTGGCACTGAAATGACTGTGGTGACCATTGATAAGCATCGATCGCTCATAACAGTGGCTATGCCCCGATAACACCATGTCCACCCCGTATTTTTCCAGAAGTGGCGTCACATAGCGGCGGATCTGGATGTGCTGGCCTTCGGTATCCGAATTGTGCGATCCCTTTGTGTAGGGGCCATGGTGGAAGTAGGCGATGATCCAGTCTTTATCGGTCGCCTGCAAATCCATCTCCAGCCAATCGACCATCCCGCCGCCACCCGGGATGTCGTTGTAGTTGCCCGACGTTTGAGAATCGATAGAGACAAAGTGGATATTGCCATGATCAAACGAATAGTAACGCTCGCTTCCTGAAGCCACTCCACCGCATTCGGCGGCCGTTGGAAAGGAATGAATATCAACGTAGGGTGCCCCGCCACTGGTGTAGGTTTCATGGTTGCCAATGCAGGACCACATCACCGTGTTGCGTAAAAGCTCCGGATAGGAATCAAATACCGCGGCCTGAAACTCACTGTCGGTTCCGTTATTGTAGGCATTGTCGCCCAGCATCAGCCACGCATCCGTGTGGCTGCTGCCAGTGCGGCTGCGGTAGGCAGTGTACACGTTGTTCTTTGCGGTGGACGTCGTCCCGCTGTCGCCAATCACCCAGACCCTGGCAGCGGCATGCGTCCCCGGGAGCGGGTGGGTTTTGAAGTAGTGCGTTGCACCTGCACCTGCCGTCTCCGTCCCGCCAGCATTGCTTGTCTCAATTTGGTAAAAATACGTTGTCGCGGGGGCCAACCCGGTCACGGCAACCTCATGTTCGGTCACCAGGGGGGCCAACGTCACGGTT
>JARFRT010000373.1 GCA_029287105.1 Akkermansiaceae bacterium
GAGACAGGCCACGGTCCATGCACATCCTCACGGGAAGCTTCTGCAGTGCGATATCGTGGACGATCATATCGATCGCCCGCTGCATGAAGGTCGAGTAAATGGCGAGGAAGGGGCGGAGGCCCTGGGTGGCGTGGCCGCAGGCAAACAGGGCGGCATGCTCCTCGGCGATGCCGACATCGAAGTAGCGTTCGTTGACCTCATCCTTGAAAATTTCAAGTTTGGTGCCGCCGGGCATGGCGGCGGTGATGGCGGTGATTTTTGGGTCTTTCTTGGCAAATTCGGTAACGGCGCGGCCGAAGAGTTCCGAGTAGGTCGGGTTTCCTGTGGCGGCGGTGGAACCGTCCTCGATTTTGTAGGTGCCGAGGCCGTGGAATTTTCCGGGGTTGGCAAGTGCCGGGTCGTATCCGCGTCCTTTCTCTGTGATGATGTGGAGGATGACCGGTTCGTTCTGGACCTTGAGATGTTCGAAGGTGCGGATCAGCAGGGGCAGGTCGTGGCCATCGATCGGGCCGTAGTAGCGCATTCCGAATTTTTCGAAGAGGACGTTGGGCAGGATCAGGTTCTTGGTATTGCGTTCGACCTTGTGGGCGAATTTACGCACGCTTTCCCCGCCGATTTTACCGACGAATTCGGCGGCTTTGTGACGGACTGAGGAAAACGTCGGGTGGGTTTGCAGGGCGTTGAAGTACTTCGCCATGGCACCGACGTTGCGGTCGATCGACCACTCGTTGTCGTTGAGGACGACAATGAGTCTTTTGGTGGTCTCCTCGACGTTGTTCATGGCCTCGAGGGTCGGGCCACAGGTGAAGGCGGCGTCACCGGCGACGGCGACGACGTGGTTGCGCTCGCCCTTGAGGTCGCGGGCGGACGCCATTCCGAGTGCGGCGGACAGGGCGGTGCCTGCGTGGCCGGCGCCATAGCAGTCGTGCTTGGACTCGGTGCGCAGCAGGAAGCCGTTGAGCCCGCCGGGGGTGCGGATGGTGTGGATGGTGTCGGCGCGGCCGGTCAGCATTTTGTGCACGTACCCCTGATGGGAGACGTCGAAGAGAAACTTGTCCTCCGGGCTTTCGAAGACGCGGTGCAGGGCGACCGTGAGTTCGACGACACCGAGGTTCGGGCCGAGGTGCCCCCCGGTGCGGGACAGGGAGTGGATGAGGGTGTGTCGAATTTCTTCACAGAGGTCATCGAGTTGATCATCGGGCAGTGCCTTGACATCCTCGGGGCCTTTAATCTGGGAGAGAAGCTCGGGGAGTTCAAAAGAGCCGGATTTCATCGTCATTATTATCGTTAGAGTCATGAGGGCTCTCTGGCGAGTCCTCTTGGGTTGAATTGTTGCTGTTGCCTTCCTCTTCTTGAGGGGTGGGCTTGGGTTTGAGAGTGATGAGTTCGAGTCGTTTGCGCGCGTCGCCGAGCACGGACTCGCAATGGGCGATCAGGGCCGCGCCGCGTTCGTAGTTGGTGACGAGTTTTTCCAGCGGGAGTTGGCCGGATTCCATGGTTTCCACCATGGCCTCAAGCTCTTCCAGGGCATCCTCGAAGCTAGGGGCTTTTTTTGTTTGGGAAGCTTTTTCTTTTTTAGGAGCGGGCATGGGTCGAAGAGGAATGGGGGTTACTCGGCGGATTCAACCACAGGTTTGTTCGAGTAATACATGATGTAGCCGTAGCTGAAGAGGGGTTGCTTGTGCTGATAGCGTTGCGACAATGACTTGAATTGGGGGTGTAAGTCGATGAAGTTAGGCGAATAGCCAAACCTTGCCCATGCTCCATACACGAGCGGATAGAGCTCACCATAGTTGCCTTTGGGCGATCCTGCGGTAAGGATTTTGTCGCTATTGAAGGAATAGGGGGAGATGACGATTCCGCTGACCGGGGTTTGCTGGTTATTGGCGAGCGCTTCGATTTCCTCGATTTGTTCGAGGTTTCTGGGGAGCCATACCGACATGCGGTCGGCATACCATGCCACGGCCCATGGGGTGTCGCTGATGATGATGTCCCTTGGGGTGGTATTGTCCGCCAGGGTGCGGTTGAACGCCTTGGGGAAGTAGGGTGGCCAGTTCGGGAAGCCGCCGATGTTGTCTGCGCTGATTCCCTGCTTGATATTCCTGAACATGGGCAGGAGCATGGGGCCTGCACTGATGGCGACGATCAGGATGAGGTGGGCATAGCGCAGTGCGTGCATGGATTGCGGAATGTTGAGTCGGCCCCAGAGAATGGAGACCATGGCGAGGCCGTAGGCAGCCATCAGGGGGGCGAACAGGATGTGGACCTGGTTCGAGTCCATGGCGCCGTCGCGGATGCCATAGATGGACATGCCGATGCCGGCGAAGATCCACATCAGCAGGATGAGCCAGCGGAATGAGGCGAGTGAGGCGCGTTTGAACGGGTGCAGCAGGGCGAGGAAAAAGAGGGGGGCCACAAGGATGGCTCCAAAGTTCCGGTGCAGGTCTGATATTTGCCTCAGGGTGGTTCCCAGGATGTTGAGTAGCAGGCCTTTTAAGCCGAGTTCTTCGCTGGCGGGTGAGAGGGAGCGCATGATCGAGTCCTCGCCTGCGCCCAGGCCATTGTGGATGGCGTAGTAGGCTGTTCCGAACGGGCTGCCGGTGGGGCTGACGTAGAGGAAGTAGACGACGGGGATGACGAACAGTGCCAGCATTCCGCCGAGGACGGCGGCGATGACGCCTCGTGGTTTGAAGTAGACCGCGGCAAAGATCATGTAGCCGATGTACATCCAGAGTGTGATCCAGTGGGTGAGGACGAGAAGGCACATAAAGACACCGGACACGAGGATCGGCGCCAGGGAGGACTTGTTTTCCTCTGAATTTTCGACGGCTCGCCAGAGGAAGAACATGGCGCAGGAGAAGAGCATGAGCATCAGCATCTGTGGCAGGCCGGACTGGGAGAGCTTCCACATCAGCTCGCAGAAGAGCATTAACATGGCGGTGACTGAGGCGATGGTGGTATCAAATATCCTGGAAACCAGGAGATAGTTCACCCCGATGGAGATCAGGAAGAAAATGACGCAAGTGGCTGCGATGACGCGATCGAGTTGATAGATGTTTGATTTCTGGGGCATCCGCCAGCGTTGGTTGTCGCTGGCATCGGTGGCTTTCAGGACGGCGGCGTAGACACAGGGGTTGAGTGGGGCGTGGTAGGTGTCCGGGAGTTTTTCCAAGCTGGGTTTTTCCTGGTTGGCGTCTTCCATCTGTTTGAGGGCGACGGGGCGGATCACCTTGGTGGAGTAGCCGTTTCCACGGGCGATTTCCCGTCCGATTTGCGCTTGTTCCATTCCGCGTGGTGATGACAGTCCTCTGAAGGTGAAGAAGATGGAGATGATGGCGAGGCTTACGAGGACCACAAAGAAGATCGCGCGTCGGATGATGATGGCCGGGTCATAGGCTGATGTTCCAGAGGGTTTGAGCTTGCTCATTGGTTATGTTGGTGAGGTGGGTGAGGGGTTGGTTGAAAGCGTCGACAGGATGCCGTCGGTCTATGAATATCTCGGATTCGGCTTATTCGGTTTTCAGGGCGTCGTTTTGAGCGGGGGCGTTTTGGAACTCCTTGAGTTTTCGTTGGAGGGTGCGGCGGCTTATGCCGAGAAGGCGTGCTGCATCGGTGCGGTTGTTGTGGGTATGCCGAAGAGCACGTTGTATGGTGCGCAGTTCCAGCACATGCAAGTTGAATTCTCCTTCGGAGGCAAGCGAGTTTTCCTCATTTCCTTCTATTTGCGATGCTGAGGGGGGGGCGATGATAGGGCTGGCATCGGTTGTGCCGAGGAAGTAGGGGAGGTGGTGGGTTTCGATCACCGGGCCATTACTCATTACGACCCCGTGTTCGATGGTGGTGCGCAGTTCGCGTACGTTGCCGGGCCAGCGGTAAGATCGGAGTTGCGCGAGGGCATGGTCGCTGAGCGGTTTGATCTCCTTGTTGTTTTCAAGGGAGAATTCCCGGAGGAAGGCCTGGGAGAGCAGGATGATATCCTCTGATCGGTCTTTCAGCGTGGGCATCAGGATCCGGACGACGTTGAGGCGGAAAAAGAGATCCTCGCGGAATTCGCCCTTGCTGACCAGGTCGCGCAGGTTTTTGTTGGTGGCGGTGATCACGCGGACATCGACCTTGACTGGTTGATTGGAGCCGACGCGCTCGATGGTGCGCTCGCTGAGGACACGGAGCAGCTTGACCTGGGTGGCCTGGTCGATCTCGCCGATTTCATCGAGAAACAGGGTGCCGCCATCGGCTTGTTCAAAGCGGCCGATGCGTTTCTGGGTGGCTCCGGTGAAAGAGCCTTTTTCGTGGCCGAAGAGTTCGCTTTCCAGGAGCTGCGGCGATAGGGCCGCGCAGTTGACCACGAGGAGTTTATCGGTCGGCCGGCCGCTGAGTTGGTGGATGGCGTGGGCGACGAGTTCCTTGCCGGTGCCGCTCTCTCCCTCGATGAGCACGGTGGCACGCGTCGGGGCAACCTGGCTGACGAGGTCGCCAATTTTTCGCATGGCGGGGGATTTGCCGATGAGGCTTTCGAGGCCGTGCTTGCTGCTGCCGCTTTTTTGCCGGAGGTTCTGGACTTCGTACTCCAGGCGCACGTTGTTTTTTTCCAATGATCGGCTGCGGAGCGCCCGCTTGAGCAGGAGTTCGACTTCGTCAAGGTTGAGGGGTTTGGTGACGAAGTTCCACGCGCCGCGCCGCATGGCCTCCACGGCGGTGTCGACCGAGCCATAGGCGGTCATCATGACGGCCACGGGTGGGTGCGGGAGGGTGAGGGCCTGGTCGAGGAGGTCCATGCCGCTGTCCCCGGCGAGGCGGAGGTCGGTGAGCAGGAGGTCGACGGGTTCGGAGCGGAGCAGTCCCATCGCCTCCTTGATGTCGGCGGCGACATAGCAGTCGAAATGGTCCTCGAGGGCCATGCGCAGGCCGTCGCGGGTCGATTTTTCATCGTCAACAATGAGTAGTGTGGCGGCGGTCATGGCGTGATGGTTACGGGGTGGGGGGGACGGGTTCGATCTCGATGAATGGCGCGCGGTTGTCTTCAAGCAGTCTGACATTCCGGTTCTGGCGCGGCAGGGAGATGGTGACGGTCGTGCCTTCTCCTGTTTTGCTGTCGAGCTCGATCTCGCCTCCGTGCTCGCGGATGATGCGGCGGACGATGAGCAATCCGAGGCCGGTGCCGGACTTCTTGGTGCTGTTATAGGGTTCGAAAATTGACCCCATCACCTCGGGGGCTATACCGGTGCCATGGTCGCGGATGGTGAGGGTCATTTCATAGTCGGTGACCTTTGAGAGGATGTCGATCTGCCCGCCGCTGGCGGGGAGGGCTTGGAAGGCGTTTTTCAGCAGGTTGTAGAGCGCCTGCTTGATCTGGCTGCCGTCGAGCTGGAGCAGCGGCGGGCTGTCCGCGAGGTCGAGCGTGATCTTGACGTGGCGTTGCTCAAGCTCGGGGGCGAGCAGCGAGAGGGTGTCGCGCAGGAGGTCGTGAAGCTGGACGGCATCGCGCTCCGGCTGGGTCGGGCGAATGGCTTGGAGGAATTGTTTCAGGATGGTGTCGAGTCGTCTTATTTCCCCTTGCGCGATATGCAGGTGGTGGGTGAGTTGTTGTTGTCCATCGTCGGGGAGTTGTTTGAGTTTGCGCTCGAGCAGTTGCAGGTGGATGTCGAGTGAGTTCAGCGGGTTGCCGATCTCGTGGGCAACACCGGCGGCGAGCAGGGTGAGGGCGTTGAGTTTTTCGCTTTCCACATTTTCCTCCGCCTGCTTGCGTGAGCGGGTGATATCGCGCACTAACAAAACATAACCGAGAAGGTGATCGTCATTTTCAACCTCGCCGCGCATCGGGGAGAGGTAGAAGTTAATGAAACGTTGCTCCGGGTAGAGTATTTCCATGTCGCGGCTGATGATGCGTCCGGGGTCGGCAAGCTTTTTCCAGTCCAGGCCGCGGACGGTTTTGGCGAGACTCTGGCCGATGCTCTTTCCGGGGTTGATTCCAAAGATGCGGGAGGCGGAGTGATTGACAAAGGTGATATGCCCGTCCGGGTCGAGGATGAGCACGCCTTCCTGCAGGGCTTCGAAAACGCTCTCGAGAAAGCCCTTTTCCCGGACCAGACGCATCACCAGGCGTTGTACCTCCGCGGGGTCGACCTGGTCGAGGCGGGCGATGAGTTTGTCGAGAAAGCCGGATTTCATGGTTGATGGGATACCTTGGGAGAAATGTGGTAGAATGATTGCAGGATAGCGGAAAATTGACTAGGGTAGCGGGTATGACAGAAGCTCTGGTGGTATTGTGCACCTTCCCCGACGAGGAGAAGGCGCGACAGATTGGCACACATTTGGTGGAAAGGCAATACGCGGCCTGCATCAATATTTTTCCGGGTGTCGAGTCCATTTACCGGTGGCAAGGGAAGCTTTGCCGCGAGCGGGAAGTGGTGGTGGTGATCAAGACGACGCGGCAGGCCTTTGCTGTTATGAGTCGCGAGTTAGCGTCGCTTCATCCTTTCGATGAGCCTGAGATCATTGCGTTGCCGGTGGTGGATGGATCTGCGGGATATCTGGCCTGGCTTACGGATGGCGCGCGCGGGTGAGCCAGGGGCGATGAGGGGGCTGATATGTTTTTATGTGCTTTTTATTGCATGAAACGGAAAACCAGCTATAGAATACTCCCCCCAAGTTCCGGGTCGCCTTTCTCCGATGTTTGTCGGAGGAAATGGCGCGCCCGGTTCTTACGCATTGAGGGTATGCCTGTGAGGTGTGGCTGGATGCGGGGGTAAGATAATTATTTCAAACAATTGCAACCTGTTCAAAGGAATGAATCCAGATAGAGCGACACTGAACTTTCTCAATAGCTTCCCCGAAAAATCCCGCGACCGTGGCGATGCCCTCCAGGAGGATGGCGCCGTGACCCAGATTTTTGGAAACCACTTATTTATTCAAGGCAGGGTCGAGGACTCCACCGGCGTGTTCCGCACCAGTCTGCGGCTTCAGGGGAACCGGTGGTTCGGCAGTTGCACAGCGGAAGACGAGGTCGTGGCAGGCGCCTGTATGTATGCCACCATGATGGAGCGCATGCATCGTGGTGAGGACCTTCCTGAGAGCCCGAATGAATTTGATGACACGCCGATCATTGATGTGATCGAGGAAAAGCTCGGGCACGAGCTTGATGACAAGGAGGCCGATTTCGTCAACAAGTTGGAAAAGCGTTACCGGCGCTACGTGATCGAGGGGGAAATCCACGATCACGACCTGGTGCGGTTGAACCCGCGGTGGGAGATTGTCAGCTATGAGCCGCTGGAACTCTGGCCGATGCCTCCCGGCGACATTCTGGAATTCTGGAACTACATTGCCTACGCGTTTTACAAGAAAAGGCTCCCTTATGCGGAATTCCTCAATGTCATTACCGATCTCGAAGCGGTGCAGAAAAAAATGCACGAGTGGGAGAGGGAGCGTGAGG
>JARFRT010000409.1 GCA_029287105.1 Akkermansiaceae bacterium
GTCCAGCACGGTGACGCCTGTTTTCACATCGAGTGCGCCGGTGGGTTCGTCGCAGAGCAGCACATCGGGTTTTTTGGCGATGGCCCGTGCGATGGCGATGCGTTGTTGTTCGCCGCCGGACATCTGGGCGGGGAAATGGTCGAGTCGGTGGCTCAGTCCTACCAGGTCCAAGGCGTCGGCTGCGTCCATGGGGTCGGCCACGACATCGGTCACCAACTCGACATTCTCGCGTGCGGTGAGGCTGGCGATGAGGTTGTAGAATTGGAAAACAAACCCGACATGTTCGCGCCGGTAGTAGGTGAGGTCGTGTTCGTCGAAGTGGGTGATATCGTTGCCGCAGTAATGGACGGTGCCCTGGGTCGGGACGTCCAGTCCTCCCATGATATTGAGCAGGGTGGATTTCCCGCTGCCGGAGTGGCCCAGCAGAACAATGAAGTCGCCGGAAAAAAGTTGTAGGTCGATACCCCGCAAGGCATGCACCTCGACCTCGCCCTGGTGATAGACCTTGGTGATGCCCTGCACCTCAAACACGAGCTCGCGGTGCTCTGGCCGGCGTGCACGGGAACTGGTTTTTTCCGTTAGGATGTTTTCCGTTGGCATGGCATCAATGGGTTTAGATTGATGGTGTCGTCACTATCGCACCATAGGCTTTGGCTTCCTTCATTCAATCCGGAACTTGCTGTCGGGGCGACGATGAGAGCAAGAAAGGAGCAGTAATTCGCAAGTCCGGCAGTCGTTCCGGCTTTTTTTCCGGTTGTACGTGTGGCAACCTTCGCACGTGAAACCGCTGACGTCAGAGGCATGGGGCGAGATTGTCCGTCCCGGAAGCAGAATATTCATCGGCAGCGGTGCGGCGGTGCCTTTTGCTGTCGTGGAATCGATGCTCAAGCAGGTGGAGCATTTCAGGGATGTCGAGTTGACCCATATTCACACGATTGGGGAGATGCCGTGGGTGAAGAAAAGCTATGGCGGGTCGTTGCGGACCAACACCTTTTTCCTGACGCCCGCGATTCAGAAGGCGGTGGCTGCGGGGCGGGCTGATTACACCCCGTGTCCGTTGTCGGATGTGCCCTCGCTTTTTGGCGGGCATCTGTTGCCTGTGGATGTCGCCCTGATCCAGGTGAGTCCGCCGGATGCCGATGGTTATGTTTCTCTGGGTGTGAGTGTGGATGTGGTCAAGGCGGCGGTGAAGGCGGCGCGTGTGGTGGTGGCGCAGATCAATGCGTCGATGCCACGCACGGCCGGGACGGCTCGTATTTCGGGCAAAACAATCAATTACTATCTGGAGGACGACCGGTCGTTGCCGGTCATCGAATGGGACCAGCCGAGTGCGGCGCAGTTGAAGGCCGCAGAGTATGCCGCCCAGTTGGTAGAGAACGGCTCCACCATCCAGGCGGGGCTGGGAAACACGCCGCAGGTGGTATTGTCCGCGTTGAAAAACCACAGGAACATGGGGATTCACACCGGCCTGTTCAGTGATGCCATGATGGAGCTGGTCGAGTGTGGCGCGGTGGATAACTCAATGAAGCATTACCACGACGGCAAGGTGGTTTGTTCCACCGTGTTGGGATCGAAGAAGCTTTATGATTTTGTCGACGGTAATGACCTCATTGAAATGCAGCCCTCCGACTGGGTCGGCGATGTTTCCCGCATTGAGAAAAACGATCGTATGGTTGCGATCCACGGAGCCTACGAGGTCGACCTGACGGGGCAGGTGGTACGTGATTCCCGCGGCCATCGGTTTTATGGCGGCATGGGCAGCACCCAGGATTTTATCCGCGGGTCGGGTCACAGCAAGCATGGTCGGCCGCTGATCGTGCTGACCTCGATGACCGATGACGGCAAGAGTTCGCGTATCGTATCGGGGTTCAAGCCCGGCAGTGGGGTGAACACCGGGCGGGGTGACGTGCATTATGTGGTGACTGAGTACGGGATTGCGCGATTGCGGGGCCGGAGCATCCGCGAGCGGGTGTTGAACATGGTGGAGGTGGCGCACCCGGACCACCGCGAGAAATTGTTGCGTGACGCGCACAAGTGGGGGTGGATCCCGAAATTTTACAATGTGACGCCCACGGGTGTTGCCGATGATGGATCCGAGGTGGAGTCACGGCGGGTGGAAATGAAGGGGCGGAGCTTCATGTTCCGGCCGCTTCACCCCAGTGATACCCGCGGCTTGCAGGAGTTTTTCTACTCCCACACCGAGGAGACGGTGAATATGCGCTACGGGCACGTCAAGGACCGGCTGACGGACGAGTCGGCTTACAAGCTCACCTCGGTCGACCAGTCGGTGGACGCGGCCTTTGCCCTGTTTGAGGAGCATGGCCACCGGCAGGAGATCTGTGCGGTGGGTCGGTTTTATTGTGATCCTTCGCGGGATTCGGCCGAGGTTGCCTTTGTCGTGGGCGAAAAGACGAGGCGCCTCGGGATGTCGCGGTTTTTGTTAGAAGAGCTTGCCTCGGTGGCGCAACAACGGGAGATCCGAACGTTGTGGGCCTCGGTGTTGAAACGCAACAAGGCCATGGCCGCCCTGTTTGAAAAGTTGGGGGCGACCAAGGAGTCGCAGCTTGGCGAGGACAGCGATGAATACGTGATGGATGTCGGCAAGTTGCACAAGGCACTCAAGTCGACATCGCGGTGAGCGCAAACTTTTGAACGACAACCTTTTTTTTAACGACAACCCCATTAAGAACAACCCAATACAATGACCAGTAAAGAACGAGTATTAGCCGCGATTGACCACCAGCAGCCCGACCAGATCCCGGTTGATTTCGGGGGCAACTTCATCACCGGTATCCACTGTTCGGTGGTTGAGGAACTGCGTGACCACTACGGGCTGGAAAAGCGTCCGGTCAAAGTTTGCGAACCCTATCAG
>JARFRT010000438.1 GCA_029287105.1 Akkermansiaceae bacterium
GATGATCCGGTTGTTGATATCCGCGGGAATAAGCCGGCCTTCGCTCTCGGCCTTGGTGAATCCAGGACTTTGTGCGGGAAGAATCCGGTCGGCATACTCGGTGCCCTTGAGCCCGTCACTCACTGCGTCAGCCATGATCCGTGCGAGCAACTTCATCCGTTCAAGCACCTCATCGGTCGAGATACCACCGCGCGCCGCCTCATAACAGGCGGCACTTTCCCAGAGCGGCCGGTCGGAAAATTCCGGATGCTGCTGCATCTCTCCACACCGCGTAAACGGGACCGTCAGGTTCTTCCGCGACAGGATCGGGAGCACGGCTTGCAGGACGCGGTGCCGCTTGGCACCGAGCGCTTCGCCCAGCGTTGCCACCTCCTCGTCCGCAGGCAGGCATCGCGAATCGAACCGCAGCAAGCCGGAGCCATCCATCCCGTGATGCCAGGCAACATTTTCCGCCTCGGTCGCCACCCGGGAATCCGCATACTCCGCCTCCGCCGGTGCGTGAGCCAGCCAGTATAACGTCGTATGCAGGTCACCGACGCCGCCGAGCGGGACGCCATCTATCGCCTGAAGCTCAATCATGCCTCCTCCCGTGGAGATGGCGTCGAAGTGATACGACGTACCACTTTCCCCGATCAGCTCAAGACGGTAAAAATTCGGGTGGGGCGCGTCGTAGGAAACATAATTCACCACCACCTCGATCCCCGCTTGCTCAAGTGCCTCGGGATAGGTTGGCAAGCGGGCGTCATCCGGCTCCCAGCCGAGAATCCCGCTGTAGAGGCCCAGATCAGTCCCCTGATCCTTGTGGGTGGTCACCAGGGAACCATTGGGGTCATAATTGGAAATCAACTTGCAAACGCGCTCGCCGACGAGGTTGCGCGCCAGCCGACCCATACGGTTGGCCGCCGCGCTGTGGGAACTGCTCGGCCCCCGCATCACGGGTCCAAGCACATCATTAAATAGACTGGGAGGCAGGCTCATGCCCGACTATGGCATGGAATCCCACTTTTGACATCCTAAAACCACTCCGCTCCAAGCCATCCCACGGGCCTGACGTCATCGCAATCACAAAAAGCATTCCCCGCATACCCGCGATCGAAGTAATCCCTTTACACCCCGGCTCGTCAGGTGAAATATCCCACCTGTCACCCACGTATACAGCCACCATCATCCTATGAAACTCGCACTCACCCTCCTCACTCTCACCACTTTTTCGACCCAGCTGTCGGTGGCGGCATCCGCCCCCGTCTCGCTGTTCAACGGCAAAGACCTCACCGGCTGGACCGGCGAAGGATACGTCGTCAAGGACGGTGCCATCATCTGCAGCCCCAAAGGAAGAAACCTGACGACCGTCAACCAATACAGCAACTACATCTTCGAGTTCGAATTCAAACTCCCCCCCGGCGGCAACAACGGGCTCGGCATCCACTACCCGGGAACCGGCGATCCCGCCTACACCGGCATGGAGGTCCAGATCCTCGACGACACTGCCAAAAAATACGCCAAGCTCAAGGACTACCAATTCCACGGCGGACTCTACACCCTGAAAGCCGCGAAAAAAGGCCACCTCAAACCCGTCGGCGAATGGAACAAGGAGAAAGTCACCGTCAACGGCAGCATGGTCACCGTCGAACTCAACGGCACCGTGATCAATCAGGCCAACCTCGACGAAATCCAGAAACAGTACCCGAAACACCAAGGTTCCAAACGCCGCTCCGGCCACCTCTGCTTCTGCGGCCACGGCGACCCCGTGCAGTTTCGCGGCATGAAAATCACCGAGCTTCCCGCCACGCCGCTCCCTCCGCTCGACACCACCGGCTTCACCCCGCTCTACAACGGCAAGGACCTCACCGGCTGGAAACAAGACCCGGGCCACGACGGCCACTGGCAGGCCAAGGGCGACATCCTCTACTACGACGGCAAATCCACCGCCAAGGATAAAAACCTCTGGACGGAAAAATCCTACGGCGATGCCACCCTGATCTGCGACTGGCGCTGGGCCGGTCCCGCCCACGGAAAACGCCAACGCCCGCTGCTCGACCCCGCCACCGGTGACACCCGGAAAGATGCCAAGGGCAAACCCATCACCCTGCTCGTCGATGAACTCGACAGCGGCATCTACCTCCGCGGCAACAGCCGCAGCCAGGTCAACATCTGGAACTGGCCCGGCGGCTCCGGCGAGGTCTACGGATACCGCACCGATAAAAAACTCCCCCAAGCCGTCCGCGCCGCCCTCACCCCGAAAGTCAAAGCCGATCACCCGGTCGGCGATTGGAACCGTTTCGTCATCACCCTGAAGGGCGACCGCCTCACTGTCGTCCTCAACGGCAAAACCGTCATCGAAAACGCCCAACTCCCCGGCATACCGGAGTCAGGCCCGATTGCCCTGCAACACCACGGCAGCTCACTCGAGTTCCGCAATATCTACATCAAGGAGCACTAAGCGCCCAGTGTCACGACGACGGGCTAGGCACGCTTCGCCAGCCTAGGCATGGGCCAACCAAAATGAGCTCATTTTAGGGTTATATTTCCCGCCTAACCATGGTTTAATGCCGCAGTCATATGCCCGATTGTGAAATAAAGCCCCCCGGCACGCTGCCCATCCAGTTTTCTGTGATGCTCAAAAACCGTGCAGGCGCACTGAGCTCCCTGGTGCGGATGCTGAGCTCCGCCCACATCGAGGTCATCGGCCTCAGCGTGCAAGACTCGCGCGACGCCGCCATCGCCCGCCTCGTCCTCTCCGACCCCGATACCGCCATGCGTATCTTCATGGAAAAAGGGATCCCGCACACCACCTCGGAAATCGCCGTCATCGCACTCAACGAATCAGGCCAGGGCCTCGCCCACGCACTCGACACCCTCCGCGCCGCCGAAACTAACGTCGATTTCGCCTACTCCCTCATGGCCCACCCCGAGGGAAAAAACCTGATGGCCATGCACCTCGAAGACACCCAGTTCGGCATGTCCGTCCTCCACCGCGCCGGC
>JARFRT010000520.1 GCA_029287105.1 Akkermansiaceae bacterium
TCCTCGAACTCCTCGAGTTCACCCCCCATGGCGCGCAGGTTTTCCGCCACCGTGGCGATGCGGTCGCTTTCCTTGACCCTGAGTTCCTTGGCATTACGGATGATCATCCGGCCGTGCGCCAGGGCACCGGCGACGGCGAGAATGGGGATCTCATCAATGAGATTGGGTATCTCCTCGTGTTTGACTTCGGTGCCATGCAGTGGTTGCCCCATGATCTCAACATTGCCATACGGCTCTCCGTGTTCCTCCGAGATCACCACATCCTTGATCTTGGCACCCATCCGGATAAGCACGTCCAACAGCGCCGTGCGCGTCGGGTTCAGACCCACATTTTTAATCAACAAGTGGGCACCGGGAAGGGCCGCAGCCGCGACAATCCAGAACGCGGCAGAGGAAATATCTCCCGGGACACGGAAGTCGCCGGACTCAGGCATTTGCCCGCCGTATACGGAAATCTTGTCGCCGTCACGCACCGAACGGACGCGGTAATATGCGAGCATACGCTCGGTGTGGTCACGCGTCTCGGAAGGCTGGACCACCGTCGTTTTGCCTTCGGTGAACAAGCCCGCAAGCAGGACCGCACTCTTAACCTGGGCACTGGCGACCGGCATCTCATAGGTAATCGACTTCAGTTTGCTGCCTGTGATCCGAAGTGGCGCGCAACCGGGCGCGTCACCACAAGCGTGGATCGTCGCCCCCATCTGCTCGAGCGGCTTGATGATACGTCCCATCGGACGGGAACAAAGCGAGGCGTCGCCGGAGAGAACCGAGTCAAAGGGCTGCGCCGCCAACATACCCGCCAACAGCCTCATCCCGGTTCCGGAATTGCCGCAATCGACCGTTTCAGCCGGCGCGCTCAGTTGCATTCTCCGGCCCTGGATATTGAGCGAGGTCGGACCGTAGCCCTCATGTGTTTCCAGAACTTCATGCGTCGCGCCAAGCTGGGCCATGGCATTAAGCGTACACAGGCAATCTTCGCTGGGCAAAAAGTTATCGATGCGACAAACACCGTTGGAGAGACCCGCGATGATCGCGGCGCGGTGGGAAATGCTCTTGTCGCCCGGGACCTCGAACTCGGCCCATAGATCCTTGATGGCTTTAACCTTGATGGTGGACATGTAAAAAAGTGTGCTTGTGTTTAGTTGGTTGGTCTTGAGTCCCCCCCGTTGACCAGGGTGTCCCTCAGCCTCTTGGCGTCGTCCAGCAGGCGGGTTATTTCTTCATCGCTCGATTTCTCCAGCAAAGCAAGCATTTCACGCAAGTGCGCGATAGTCTCTTCGATAGGCTCCTTGAGTGCTTCCCGGTTACGAAGCAATATCTCGGCCCACATGCCGGGGTGTCCGGATGCCACGCGGGTGGTGTCACGCATGCCATTACCCGCAAATTTTCCATCCTCGGGGTGCTTCAACCCGACCAGCGCGCCAATGGAAGCAAGCAGGTGCGGCAGATGACTGATCCGAGCCATCACCCGGTCATGCTCCTCGGCGGAAGTCAGGTAACACTGGCAGCCGATCGCCTCCCAGAGGCCACGCAGGGAGCGCACATCTTCTTCCGGATGGCCGAAATCATTGGTAATCACACAGGCGGCCCCATCAAACAGGTCGGCTTTCGCCGCATGGATGCCAGCCTGCTCAGACCCGGCCATCGGATGGCTTCCCATATAGCGGGCACCCGTTTCATTGACCACCTGCTCCAGCAAATCGCGTGGGGTCAGTTTGACACTGCCCACATCAGTCACAATCACGCCGCGGAGAGGGTGCACGGATGCCGCCGCCTTCAAAATCTCCAACATCGCCCCCACAGGTGATGCCAGGATGATCATATCCACATCCTTTACCGCCTCAGCCAGATCAACTGTCGCTCCGGTGATTCCACGCCGCTGCGCATCGGCAACACTCTGCGCGCGCCGCCCCCAGAGGGAAACACTCACATCCGGCAGGCGCGACTGGACGGCCAGTGCGATTGAGCCACCCAGCAGCCCGCTTCCTAGAACAGCAATACGTTTCATGCGCGGCAATCACTGGCAGGCCGACCGTATAATTGCAAGAACCTACGCCCTGAAAATGCGGCATCGGTCCTGAACGGGGGCCCGAAAAAGGACGCCCGCAACACCAGGGTGCCGCGTCCCACACCAGCACCATAGTGCCGGGTCGAATCCAATCGAGCTTACGGCACCCGGAACTTATGGGTCGGGTCGCTGTCTTCAGGATCGCGGCAGAGCTTGCCCGAGGCGATCCCCTTCACATCCACGATATTGTGCGTGTAGGGATTGAAAACGAATCCAGCCTTACCAGGAACCGCTGAAGCCGTCGGGTAGTTCGGCTTGTCCGGCTTCGGAGGGGCGGGAACGTCATTCTCGTTCCGTTCCGCTTCTTGCTGCTGCCTGAGACGCTCCCGGCTTTCATCAAGCTGTCTCTGTTGTTCATCCGTCACACTCGGCTGCCCATCAGGCTGCACCTGCAATTGTGACGGGTGGGGCGGATAGGGTCGAGGAGAATAAGCGGGATAAGGTGCACAGGCACCTACCAGGGAAATCACCCCGATTGGTAGGAGCATCTTTTTTGATAAATCCATTGTTTTGTAGGTTTGTTGTTGAATGGTCTGCCAGGGTCGGCAGCGAGGGGAGTTGAAGGTCGGCGTAGCACCGGTTGATGTTACCATCGGCAGTAAAACCAGCAGATGGTGCAGTCTCCCCCCATTCCCCGGTCAAGTCAAGTCCTAGCGGAGATTTGTCAGGAAATGGCAGGTCACGTCTCAGGCTACGTAGCGTGACTATGGATTATTTCATCCCCTTGGCCCCAAATCCTTCATTTCCAGCATTCCGGGGGTCGACCACTTTTTCCCCGGGTGCGAATCGGCCCTTGCTTGTCGCCCACATTTTCAGATCATCACCGCACAACCACCTCCCATGAGCTCTCCTCTGCCATTAGAATCCGAAATACTCGCCGCCATCCACAGCGGAATCGCCGGAGACGATGCCTTTAATACCCTGGCCATGCGTGTGTTTCAACATCAGTTCCAACACAACACTCCCTATGCGAACTACTGCCGGGCCTTGGGTCGATCCCCGGACAACATCGACCATTGGCACGACATCCCCGCCGTGCCCACCGATGTTTTCAAACTCGATGACACGCCCGTCCTGTCATTTCCTCGCGAACAATTACGCCACACCTTCGCCACCTCAGGAACGACACGTGAGATCAAAGGCCTGCACCATTTCCCCTCACTCAACCTCTACGAACAATCCATCATCAGCGCCTGGAAACAACGGGACCTCCCGCACCCAACCAACGCGATCTTCCTCACCGCCACGCCCGGACACGCCCCGGCGTCGTCACTTTCTCATATGATGGGCGTGCTCGCACAGACATTCACCAGGGAACCCAGCTGGGCCATCAAGGCCGATGCCACCATCGACCTCAGCACGATCCAGCTGGCAACCGCGCGGCAAATCACCCGCAATGAACCCGTGGCCCTGCTCGGCACCGCCCTCGCCTTTCTCCACCTCTTCGAACAACTGGACAGCCCGCTCACCCTCCCGCAGGGAAGCTGGGCCATGGAAACAGGCGGCTATAAGGGCAGCCGACGGTCGATGGCCAAGCCCGACCTCTACCGCCTTTTCCACGAAAAACTTGGTCTGGCACCCGATGCCATTGTCAATGAATACTCGATGACCGAACTCAGCAGCCAGTTTTACACCCGCGGAATCGGCCAGCCCCACATCGGCCCCAACTGGACCCGCACCCGGGTGATCGACCCGCTCACGCAAACGGCCGCCCGACCCGGCACGCCCGGCCACCTCGTGATCTATGACCTCGCCAACCTCCACTCCGTCATGGCCATCAAAACCCAGGACATCGCCATTGCCGGAACCGCCGAATCAGCAGTGGTTGCCAAGGTTGCAGAAGAAACAAATTCATTTACCCTGCTCGGCCGCGACCCCTCCGCCCTGCCAAGAGGCTGCTCGAGAGCCGCCGACGACACCCTCCGGTCATGACACCCACACGCGATAGAATCCAACTCCTCGCCTCAGCCTGCCAACAGCCTGCCATGATCCGGTTGCTGGGCAAGATCAACGCCGACGACCTCAGCACATGGTTAGCCGCGGAACTGGGACATCAGGATGCACTTGATCAGTTCATCCCGCACGGCCCGCTGCTGAGCAAGGCCTCCGCCCCGGCCACCATCCTCCACATCGTCAGCGGCAACACCCCCCATGCCGCACTGCAAAGCTTGCTCAGAGGATTCCTGTTAGGATCAGCCAACGTCATCAAACTGCCCTCCTCCGGACTACCCGACCTCGCAGGCTGGATCGAGCAACTTCCGAACGAACTCCGGGCGATGGTCGAGACCACTGACAAACTAACAGACAGCCAGTGGGAACATGCCGATGCCGTTATCGCCATCGGCTCGGACGACACCATAGCCGCCGTCCGACAACAAACCCTGCCCGACCAGATTTTCATCGCCCACGGACACAAGGTTTCCCTTGGCATCGTCTACGGCGACTTTGAAATCGCAGCCCCTCTCGCCGCACGCGACGTGTCCCTCTTCAATCAGCGCGGCTGCCTCTCACCCCATGCCATCTATGTTGATGAATCCCATCAATCCGACACGGGAAATGCACTCCAGTTCGCCGCGCTGTTAGCCACCGCAATGGAAGACTTCGTACGCAAAAACCCCACCGATCCCTCCAACCCCACCAATACCCTCAGCCTCTCCGAAGCCGGCGCGGTCAGAAATTTGCGCGAAAGCACCCGGTTCGCCGCAGCCAACTCCCCTGCGACCCAGCTCTGGGAAAGTCCGGATAGCCTCGACTGGACCGTTATCTATCAGACCTCACCCACCCTTCAACTCTCCTGCCTGAACCGCTGCATCTTCGTCAAACCCCTACCCGCTGAATTCAACACCGCCACCCTGGGCGCCGAAGCCCGGCACCTCTCAAGCATCGCCATCCATCCATTCAACAAGCCCACCGCCACCCGACTCGCCACCACCCTGCCTGCCCATCGCATCTGCCCGCTCGGACAAAGCCAGCAGCCCAGCCTCTTCTGGCATCACGACGGCTTCGCCCCCCTCGCCTCACTCGTCAAATGGCAGGACCTGGGCTGAGCCACGACTTCCGAACAAAAAACAAAAATATGCCAGGCATATGAGCAACAGCTAATCCTTCGCAAAAATATGCCAGGCATATGAGCCCCCCGATTCCCCGATTCCCCGATTCCCCGATTCCCCGACTCCCCGACTCCCCGACTCCCCGACTCCCCGACTCCCCGACTCCCCGACTCCCCGACTCCCCGCCGTCAAGACGTCAAGACTCCAGGACTTCAAGACATCTCCACCAGGTTTGACCCCCCCAACACCCCCCCCCGCCCCGGCGTCGAAACGCCGTAACCGAAGATCAACCATGGCAACCTGCCGAAAGGCAACGTCCGC
>JARFRT010000556.1 GCA_029287105.1 Akkermansiaceae bacterium
GGTCGATGAAGGCGGAAAACGGCTCGGCCTCCTCGGCCAGTTCGGCGAGGGCGGCGTAGTTGTACTTGTTGCCTTCGGATTCCCACTGCCGTTGGCACTCCTGGATCACCCAGAGGCCGGAGATGTTTTTCAGGAAACGCACCGAGTTTTCCACGCCCAGTTCGTTGGCGAATCCGAACCGGGGTGCTTTTCCGCCGAGGATCGGGTCCTTGATTTCCGCACCCATGATGGACCAGGTGCCGGAGCTGATCCAGACGTCCTGGCGGTCGGTGCCGTCCGGGGCCGAGCCGATCGGAATCCCCGCGACCGCCGAGGCGGTGTCATGGGATGGCGTGGCCACCACCTTGAGATTGGACTGGCCGATTTGCGGTTCGAGTTCCGGCCGGATGTTGCCGATGATCGTGCTGGGTTTGACGATTTTTCCGAAGATCCGACGGGGGATGCTCAGGCCGTCGATGACATCCCAGGCCCAGTCCTTGGTCTGCGGGTTGAGCAACTGGCTTGTTGAGGCAATCGTGAGCTCGTTGACAATCTCGCCAGTCAACCAGTAGGCGAGCAGGTCGGGGATGAACAGGATGTGCTCGGCCTCCCTGAGCGCTGTCGACTTCGATTGCACCTGCGAGAGCAGATGCTCGCTGGTGTTGTAAAAGGCGGACATGATACCGGTGGAGGCATAGATTTTTTCCTGTCCGATGAGCCGGTCGGCCAATTCACCCATGCCTTGCGACCGCGGGTCCCGGTACTGATGGGGCAGGCCGAGCAGGTTGCCATTCTCGCTGATCAGCGCGTAGTCACAGCCCCAGGAATCAATCCCGATCGACTGGATTTCATCGCCATACTTATCACAACCCAGACGGATTCCTTTGATGATGTCGCGGTAGAGGCCGATGATGTTCCAGAAAAAACCACCGGGGAGTTCCGTGTTGGTGTTTTCGAACCGGTGCAACTCCTCGAGTTCCAGGAAGTCGTGCTCTTGTTGGGAGCTGTCGTTGCTGAAATTGGTTTTCCCGGCGATGACCCGTCCCGAGCCAGCACCGAGATCAACGGCTAAGTAGACTTTCATCTGCGCTGGTGCTTAGGAGGAACGCTTCGAGAGAACGGCCGCTTCGTAGCCTTTGATTTCAGTCAGCCAACTGGGACCGACAGGCGTGTCCTGGCGACGACAGTACTCGTCCCATACCGCGCCGATCGGGAAGGTCTTGAGTTCTTCTTGCAGGGCGAGGCGGGTCGTGTAGTCGCCTTCGAGTTCGGCCTGGCGGAGGGTGGCGGTGGGCTCGAGCAATCCTAACAGGAGTGCGCGAAGTGTGTTGCGGACACCGATGGTCCAGGCGGCAACCCGGTTGATGGAGGCGTCGAAGAAATCGAGCCCGATGTGGACGCGGTCCTCGATGTTGTTGGCGACGATTTCTCGGGCGATGGCCTGGAGCTCGTCGCTGAAGGTGACGACGTGGTCCGAGTCCCAACGGACGCCACGCGAGACGTGGAGGAGGAGTTCGGGCACGTAGAGCAGGCAGGAGGAGATTTTCTCGGAGATCATCTCGGTCGGGTGGAAGTGGCCGGCGTCGAGACAGAGTGCGATTTGCTTCTGGATGGCGTATCCCAGATAGAATTCGTGGGAGCCGGTGACGTAGGCTTCCGAGCCGATACCGAAGAGTTTGGATTCGACCGCGTCGATGTTATGAGGGGTGGGTTCGGTGAGGATCTCGTCGAGGGCGTCCTTGAGCCGCTGGCGCGGTGCGACGCGGTCGGCGGGGGTGTCTTTGTAGCCGTCGGGAACCCAGATGTTGGTGACGGCGGGGCTGCCGAGTTGGGCGCCCATGTCATTGGCCACCAGGCGAGACGCCTTGCAGTGGTCGATCCAGAACTGGCGTTTGCCCGCGTCGGGGGAGGAGAGCGTAAAGCCGTCGTCCGCGAGCGGGTGCGAGAAGCAGGACGGGTTGAAGTCGAGCCCGAGGCTTTGTGATTTACACCAGTCGATCCAGCCTTGGAAATGCTTGGTCTCGATCTGGTCACGTGCGACCGGGGTGTCGGATTCCAGGTAGATCGCATGCAGGTTGAGCCGGTGGTTGCCGGGGATGAGGGCGAGCGCTTGCTCGAGGTCCTGGCGGAGTTCGTCGGCGGTGCGTGCGCGGCCCGGGTAATTTCCCGTGACCGCAAGCCCTGAGCCAAGCGTGCCGTCCGAGTTTTCAAATCCTGCGACATCATCGCCTTGCCAGCAATGGATGGAGATCGGGATGTTTTTGAGTCGATCGATGGCGGCTTCGGTATCGACGCCCAGGGTGGCGTATTGTTCGCGGGCGAGTTCGTAGGATGACATGGCGTGGTAGGTGTGGATGTGAGTCAGGTTAGAGTCGTGGCTAGAGCCGTGATTTGGCGCGTTTATGGGGTGTTAAACTGGGCAACTGCCGGAGCCAAGTCAAGAGTAAGAAACAGCTAAGCGGATTTTAGGGGCGGGCCGTGTTGACAAGGTGCTGCAGGCTGTCCCGGGATTGTGGCGATGTTGGCGGTGGGGGATTGAAATACGTTGTAAAGGCAGCGTAGGGACCAACCGTCGGGAACACGGATGGGGGCGTGGGTGGTGGGGAAATTAATCATTTACATGACCTGCTCCGATGTTATTAAACCCGTCAACTATTACAAATTGCCGGTCGTTATGCGTTTTGTCACACCGAAATCTAACGGGTTTGTATTTGTAGTTGTTACGCATCTTAAATATCGACGATTTTTCCGGAGTTCAGCCATGGAAAACCTGATATGAAAAGTCAGGTCGGCGACGCATGGATGATCTGACGACAAGGTTACAACCGTTCACAACACACACATATCCACATCCCATTATGAATCCATTTCTCGGTGTCTTATTCCACTGGACTGGCGGCCTTGCCTCCGGTTCTTTTTACGTTCCCTACAAAGGTGTCAGAAACTGGTCATGGGAGACCTACTGGCTCGCCGGTGGTTTTTTCTCGTGGATTATCTGCCCATGGCTGGCGGCTTACTTCATGACCAGCGACCTGTTTGGCGTGCTTTCCGCGCAGTCGGTCTCGACGCTGGCTTGGACGTATTTCTTTGGTGCCATGTGGGGGCTGGGGGGGCTGACCTTCGGTCTCTCGATGCGCTATCTCGGTATGTCGTTGGGCATGGGCGTGGCTCTGGGCTACACCGCGGCCTTTGGCACACTGCTGCCCCCGATATTCAAGGTATGGATCAAGCAGATCCCTGCCGATGAAAACATCATCGCCATCGCCTCGAGTACTTCCGGTCTGGTCACCCTGACCGGGGTGGCGGTCTGCCTGGTCGGTATTGCGATTGCCGCCATGGCGGGTTTTGCCAAGGAAAAGGAAATGCCCGATGATGAAAAAAAGAAGTCCGTCGCGGAGTTTAATTTCAAGAAAGGGATCACCGTGGCGACGTTCTCCGGTATCATGAGTGCCTGTTTCGCCTTTGCGCTCACCGCAGGCAAGCCGATCGGGCTGGAGTCCGGCCTGGCCGGCACCGATAACATCTGGACCGGACTTCCGATTTTGCCCGTGATTTTAGCCGGCGGATTCACCTCCAACTTCATCTGGTGTGTCTATCTGAGTATCAAAAACAAGTCGGGTTACGAATACCTCTCTTCACTCCAGAAGAGCCGACCCAATGATCGCGACACCGAAACTATCATTGAGAATGTCACCGATGCCCCGGGCGAAGAGGTCGCCGAGCAGGCTGGCATCGGCGCGCCCGAGCTGGACAACCAAATCCCACTGGTCAGGAACTACCTGCTGTCGTGTGCGGCCGGTACGCTCTGGTACTTGCAGTTTTTCTTCTACACCATGGGTGAGACCCAAATGGGCAAATACGGCTTTGCCAGCTGGACCCTGCACATGGCGAGTATCATCATCTTCAGCACCATGTGGGGCTTTATCTTCAAGGAATGGAAAGGCGCCAGCCCGAAGGCCCGCAAGCTGATCATCACCGGTATCGGCACCCTCATCCTCTCCACCATCATCATCGGATGGGGAACCTGGATCAAGGGACAGGGCGGCGGTCACTAAGCCTGCAGGTAGAGCTCGAAGAAATATCTCAGGCCTGGCGACATGGTCGCCACGCCGGAGATGGCCCGCCCCGCATGCTGACGTAACGACGGAGTGTCGGGTTTCTTTCCGAACGCAAAAAAAGCGCCGTATGGCGCCTTTGTTCGATGGGGTAGGGTGGGAGTAGGGACCGGGGGTGCAGCGAGTTTGACAAATGGTATACCCGTAGGGACCCGACCACCCTGCCTCCTGATTCGTAGTGAGTGAAAGTTTCCTTTATTGACGAGGGTTACAGAGGCACTATCGGAATTAGAATCAGGAGGGCTTACTCTTCGTTTTTTTCCTCTTAATGAAATGATTTCGCCAAGATGTGAACGACTTCTGTAAATGAATTGATTTGAGGTGAAGGAACAGCATTACATTGACTTTGATAGTATCATATGATACTATCACGGCATGACGCGTCCTTTTTCGATTAGCTCTAAAATACTCTCTTTGGTCAGCCAGATTGAGCGTCTGATTGGACGAGTTGAGAGTCTGAACCAGCCCAAACCACAGCCTCATTTACGGAAATCAAATCGGGTGAAAACCTTGCATGGCAGTCTAGCCATCGAGGGAAACACGCTCGATGAGGAACAGATCACCGCTTTGTTGGATGGGAAAAAAGTATTGGGGAAGAAGGAGGAAATACGTGAGGTTCTGAATGCAATACAAGTTTATGACCAGATGCGTTCCTTTAATACGCTTGATCCAAAACACTTGCTCAAAGCTCATGGAGTGATGATGGCGGGTTTGATTGACACGGCAGGAGCATGGAGACGGGGCAATGTCGGGATTTTAAAAGGATCGAAAGTCTCTCACATGGCACCCAAAGCCGACCGTGTGCCGTATCTCATGGATGAGCTTTTTGATTTTTTGGGAACAGAGGATTTCCATTCACTCATCCGAGGGTGCGTCTTTCATTATGAGTTAGAGTTTATTCATCCCTTTCAAGACGGAAACGGAAGAATGGGACGGTTTTGGCACAGTCTTCTTTTGAGCCACTATCATCCTGTTTTTGAATTTATCCCCGTAGAATCTCTCATCAAGGAAAACCAGAAAACGTATTATGAAGCCTTGGAAATGTCGGACAAATCGGGAGACTCGACCACCTTTGTTGAATTTTCTCTCTCAATGATTCATGAGGCAATGGACGACTTCTTAGCGGTGTTTAAGCCAGAACCCCTCACTTCCGAAAGCCGTCTGGAT
>JARFRT010000413.1 GCA_029287105.1 Akkermansiaceae bacterium
ACACAAGCCCCGCCAGCAGAACCGGAGTGGAGAAATCGAGAACAAAAACCTCAAGACCGATGAGCAGGAAAAGCAGCGCGTTGAGTATTTCATCGATCAACTCCCAGAAGGTGTCGACTTGCAGGCGCGTCCTCTCGCTCATGGCATCCTCACGACCGTGATTCCCGATCATGAGCCCGGCCACCACCATCGCCAGCGGGCCGCTCATATGCAGCCACATGGCAAAACGATACCCCGCCGTCACCAGGGCCAGGGTGATGAGGATTTCCACATGGTAGTTGTCGATCGACTTCAAAAGCCGGTAGCTGATGAAGCCGAGCATCCCGCCGATCAACACCCCGCCGCCGGCCTCCTTGACAAAGAGCATGGCAATGTCCGAGGCCGCATGGCCGTCGTCGCCATGCGCCCCCACACCGGCAATCCCCAGGAGAGCGAGATAAACCACCACGCCGACACCATCGTTAAACAGCGACTCACCCGTGATTTTTGTTTCCAGGGACTTGGGGGCGCCGACCGTTTTCAGAATCCCCAAAACAGCGACCGGATCGGTCGGTGAAATCAACGCGCCGAAGACGAGGCACCAGATCCACGGCAGGTTGATGCCAAACGCCTGGAACAGATAATACGAAGCCGAGCCGATCAGGAAGGTCGAGAGCACCACCCCGGCACTCGCCATAATGCTGACGATCCGCCCCTGCTTCCTGAGCTCGTTCAAATTCACGTGCAGTGCACCGGCAAACAGCAGGTAACTCAACATCCCGTTCATCAGGGCCTTGTTAAAATCGATGTCGGCCACAAAGGTTTCCACCGCCTCGGTCAGTCCCGGCGAGAACTGCCCGATCCCGATGAACACCAGACTCATGACCAAACTGATGAGCATGATGCCGATGGTTGTCGGCAGCTTGATCCAACGATGGTTCGCGTAGGAAAACAAAGCGGCCAAGGTCAGCAAAATCGCGGATACATCAAGAAGTTCCATAGTCGGTGCGCCCATCTCCCAGGACAGGCCGCCATCATGCAGCACCAGCCCATCGCCGCAAGACAGGAATCAGCAGGCAGCACGAAACATCGGCCATGGGCGACCACGGCCCAATATTAGTCTTTGGCATAATCTCCTTTATGCGATATTGTCACGGCTGACACCTAGCTTGCCGACATCCATCGCGGCCGCTTTATGCAAGGCCAACCTTGCCGTCACAACAGCTCCAACATGAAATTCCACCACTATCATTCCTTTCTTCTATGCCTGACCTTACTGACCATGGCCGCATGTGCGCCTCAACTCAAGATGGGTTCATCCGCCCCCGAGACAGGGCAAGCAAGGGCCGCCACCACGCCGGCGGAGGCGACCCAGCATCCCAGGTTCCGCCCCTTCTCCGACGGCAATTACTGGGTGATGTTAGACCCCCTGCCGTACCACATAGACAGCACCGGCCAGCATGGCGTCGTCCCCGCCGGCCTGGTCACCAATTTTGCCAGCATACCATCCGTCGCGCAATGTATCTACAAGCCCTACGGCAATCACGGCAGGCCCGCCGTCGTGCATGACTACCTCTATTGGACCCAACCCGGGACCCGCCTGGAAGCCGACGCCGCCTTCTATGAGTTGATGAAGAAATATGGTGTTCATCCTGTCAAAAGAAACATCATGTATACCGTGACCCGGTGGTTCGCCGCGAGGAATTGGACCAGAAGCACCGAGCAAAGACGCAGGGGCATGCGCTGGGTCATCCCCGAGGAAGAAATCGAGCACATCCCCGGCAATATCAGCTGGTTCGATTACAGGGAAGAAATGCTCAGAAAAAACCCCGCGAAAAAGGCTGAATAGGAGAACGCCTCAGGCCGTCGCGCAAGGCGAAAACACGCCTGTCCAGTCGACAAGTCCTATCGTTGATTTGATTGCCTCGTATCCTTACCAGGACGACAAGCCAGGGGAAAAAATCATATCCTGTTTTCGATCATCGTCGAATCCGGGTCGCTGGAGCGCAGCGGACATCTGTTGGCATGATGCCTACTTGATTGCCTCGGTTCCAGTTCCACGTTATGCAGCCTTGCCACGCTACCCGGCGTGCCCTACACTGCCGGCACTTGGTCGATTTTTTTCGAGATGCCATGAAACCCTTCTTCATTGTTTTATCCGCGGCACTGACCGTCGGCACGGCCATCGCCCAGACTTCCGCGCAGAGCTCGGCCCCGGGTTCCGAAGCATCAGCCGCACTTGCCGCCGCGGAAAAAATCCTGGATGTTTCCAACCACACCCTGCTGCCGGATGCCATGGCCGAGCAGGCCGGACGGATGCTCGGCGACGATGATCTTTTTGTCCGGGCCGCGGCGGAATGGGCACTGTCGCTGAAGGTCGGGAATGAAAACATGCTCGACCAAGCCAAATGGCCGATGGCAACCAACCCTGCCTGGTTTGTCAAATGGCGCGCCATCCCGCTGGCGCAACGTGTCGAGATGGACTGGTGCCGACAGGCCATCGCCGCAGGTATCAGTCGGAACCCGGAAAAGCTCATCAGCCAGATCGAGACCATGGCCAGGCGGCTGCAGCACCAGATCGAGAGCCGTGCGCTGAAGCCCGCCGCCGGGGAAACCGCCAAAAGCGGGGTCACCCAACTCAAATCCATGGCGCGGACGGCCCGAAGCTTCAAAAGCCATCGCGAGGTGCGCGACAGCTGGCTCGCCGCCCGCCGCATCCTGCGTCCGCTCGTCTTCCAGCACCAGGCAATCGATTTCGACGCGCTCGTCTTCGCCACCCGCCACTCACCCCACCACAAGGCAAACGTCTGTGGCATCCAGCACAACGGCACCTACAAGCCCGGCGGCGACATCACCATTGTCCGCGGACTGGAAGCAGTCCGTGACGTCCGCGAGGTCATCGGCGACCAGCTCCCCCAGGGGCACGTGCACGGTATGGACCTCCACTTCGACGGCAGGAAACTTGTCTTCGGCTACGGCAAACAACTCAACTGGCCCCCCAAGCGCGAAGCCCATTTCCCGCAACCGGGAAACTCAAACTGGGCACTGCACCTGCGCCAGGACCTCGAAGGCGTCGGCCTCTACGAGATCAACACCGATGGCAGTGGCCTGCAACGGCTCACCAGCCACCCGGTCTGGTCGGACACCGAGCCCGTCTACTGCCCGAACGATGACGTTGCCTTCACCTCGGAACGTTCCAGCCACTCGCCCCCCTGTGATTCGGAAAACAACGACATCACCGACACCAACCTTTACCTCTACCAGCGCGACCAGGGAAGTATCAGGCGGCTCACCCATCACCGCGATGTCGACATGACACCCCGGCTCCTCAACAACGGCCTGCTGGCTTACCTGCACTGGGAATACCAGGAACGGCATTTTAACGAAAACCATTCCATCTGGACGATCCGCCCTGACGGCACCAATGCGGACGCCTACTACAAATCGCACATCCCCTACCCGTGGGCACTGCGCGAGGTGCGCTCCATCCCGGACACGGACAAACTCGTCGCCATCGCGGCCGGCCACCACTGCTATTCGCGCGGGCCGATCGTCGTCATCGATCCGAACCAGGGCGGCAACAACCCGGCCGCGATGTCGCTGATGACCACCGGCGTCCTCCCACAGGAGGGGAAAATGAACGACGCCACCGGCCCGGTCCCCTTCGGCGGCGTCACCGACCACCGCGGCTATTACCGGAACCCGTACCCGCTGTCCGAAACCGTGATGCTCAGCTCATACACCTACGCCTCGGCCTACTGCGACCGGCATACCACGTCCGCCTCACCCGGCACCCCGTCCAA
>JARFRT010000027.1 GCA_029287105.1 Akkermansiaceae bacterium
ACCGGCCATCCAGAGGGTGAAGGCGTTCGGGTTGTGATCACGTCCGGTGAAGGCGTTTGCGATGCCGCCTCCGCGGTTTTCCTGCATCGGGGTGCGGCCGAATTCGCCGCCCCAGACAACCAGCGTGTCGTCCAGCATCCCACGTTGGTCGAGGTCGGTGAGTAGGGCGGAGATGGGCTTGTCGATGGACTCGCACTTGGATTTGAAACCATGGTTGATGGCTTCGCCCTTCTTGGAGCCGTGTGAGTCCCACCCCCAATCGTAGAGTTGGATGAAGCGGACGCCATTTTCCGCGAGGCGGCGGGCGAGCAGGCAGTTGTTGGCAAATGATTCCTTGCCGGGCCGGGTGCCATACATCTCGTGGATGCTGGCGGGCTCGTCATCGATGGTCATCACCTCCGGAACCGACGTCTGCATGCGGTAGGCCATTTCGTACTGGGCGATGCGGGTGATGGTTTCGGGGTCGCCGATCTCGTGATGGGTTTGGGCGTTGAGGCGCTGGAGCGAGTCGAGCGCGCTGCGGCGAACCTCGGCGGAGACCCCCGCAGGGTTGGCGGCATTCAACACGGGGTCACCCGTGGACCGGCACTGGACACCCTGGTAAACGGAGGGGAGAAAGCCACTGCCCCAGAGGGAGGACCCGACGCGCGGGAGCCGGCCGCCGGATATGAGTACCATGAAGCCGGGCAGGTTTTGGTTTTCGGTGCCGAGCCCCCAGGACACCCATGAGCCGATGGACGGGTAACCGAGGTTGGCATTGCCGGTGTGGACGGCGAGCTGTGCGGGGCCATGATTGAACTGGTCGGTCTGCATGGATTTGATGATGCAGAGTTTGTCGGCGTGCTTGGCGAGTTCCGGCAGGCGGTCGGATATCCAGGCACCCGACTGGCCGTGCCGGGCGAAGTCGTATTGCGGGCCGAGCATCTTCGGCACGCCTTGGATGAAGGCGAAGCGTTGCCCCTCGAGGTATTCCTTGGGGCAGTCCTTGCCGTCGTATTTCTTGAGGATCGGCTTGTAATCGAAAAGCTCGAGCTGGCTCGGGGCGCCGACCATGTGGAGGTAGATGACACGTTTGGCCTTGGGGGCGAACGAGGGGGCGAGGGGGGCGAGCGGGCTGGCCGGATCGTGGGAAATATTCAACGGTCCGGCAGCTTGGCCGATTCCCTGGGATGCCAGCCACATGCCGCCGAGGCCGCTGGTGCAGTCGCGGAGGAATTGGCGGCGGGTGCCGTGCTGGAGTTGCTCGGCCTTGAGCTGTTGGAAAAGGTTCATGGGGTTCAGCGGTTGATGGACTCGTCGAGGTTGAGGAGGACGGAGGCGATGATGGTCAGGGCGGCCCCGTCGGGGGTTTTGGCAAGTCCTTTCATTTCGGCGGGGTTGGCTTGGTAGCGTTGCTGCAGGTCGCGGTAGAGAGTGCGCAGTTCCGCGAGGCGCACGGGGTCGATTTTACGCGAGGTGGTGGCGCGGTAGGCGAGTGCGAGCCGATCATCGAGGTCGGTGGTCGGAGCCATCTGCATCCGGCGGGCGAGGGCTTGGGCGCATTCATGGAAGGCGGGGTCATTCATGATGGCGAGCGCCTGGACCGGGGTGTTCGAGGGCATGCGGCGGTTGCTGCACATTTCCCGGCTGGGCGCATCGAAGGTCACGAACGTGGGGTACGGAATGCTACGCTTCCAGTAGGTGTAAATGGCGCGGCGGTAGCGTTGGGGGTCGCCGGGCTTCGGGGTCGTCCATTTTGCGTGGTTGAAGGGTTTCCAAACGGCCGGGGGTAAGGGGGGGAATGTCGGCGGGCCGCCAAGCTGTGTGGTCAGCAGTCCGGAGGCGACGAGTGCGGTGTCGCGGGCCATCTCGCCGGTGAGGCGCTGGCGCGGGCCACGGGCGAGCAGGCGGTTGGCCGGGTCGAGGGCGGCGAGTTCCGGCGTGAAGGTGCTTACCTGGCGGTAGGTGGCGCTGGTGACGTACTGGCGCAGCAGGGACTTGATGCTCCATTTCATCCCGGTGGCGAACTCGACGGCGAGGGTGTCGAGCAGTTCCGGGTGGGTGGGGCGCTCGCCGGCGCTACCAAAATCTTCCGGAGTCGGGACGATGCCGGTACCAAAAAGTTCCAGCCACAACCGGTTGACCATAACGCGCGCGGTGAGCGGGTTTTCAGGGGATGCGATCCACCGGGCGAGATCGAGACGGGTCGGCCGGGATGTCGCCGATTGTAGCGGGGGGAACACCTGCGGGGTGGCGGAGGCGGGTACGGCCGCACCTTTGTCGAGCCAGTTGCCACGGTTGAAAAACGAGGTGATGCGGCGGTGTGCCGGATCACGCTCGCGCATGACGGGTACGGTGGTTTTCGGGATCTTTTTGAGGGCGGCTTTGGCGGCTGCAATGCCGCTTCGGCAATCCCTGATGACCGGGGTGTCCCGTTGGGCGATCCAGGAAGGGTCGGATGTGAGGGCGAGTTTGCCGCGTTTCGAAACCAGGGGGAAGGAGGCCAGATACGAGCCTCCGTTTTTGACTGTGATGCGCAGCGTTTCCCCCGGGGCCAGCGGGAGGGCGTCCTTGAGGATGAAGGTGGCGTGGCGCGGGCGGTAGAATTTGGAGAAGGTGCCCCAGCCGGACCGGTTGCCGCGGATGGAATTGACAGGGTCAGTGGCGGGGTGCGGCTCGTCCGGGATGACGTCGACCAGCTCGATGTTTTGGCTTTTGCCCACGGCGCTGGTTTTTTCCAGGCGAAGGTTGTGGATGACGGCGCCCCACTCGGCGTCGGTGCTGGCGGCGGCCTCGTCTTTCGGCAAAAGAGTAAGGCGCAGCGCAGTCAGGCTTTCCAGACGATCCGGCGGGGTGACGGTCAGGGAGTAGGATGAGCCCGCCTTGGCATTGTCGCTGGCGCGGTACTCGGCGAAACCCTGATGCGGAACAACACTGAGTTCGGCTGTCTTTGAGACGGCTTCGAGCCGGGTGACCGGGAGCCATTCCGATGTGGTATCCAGGGTGAGCCAGCTCTTGTAGGAAGCGGTTTCCAACCGATCGATTTGCTCGAGGAGTCGGTTGGCCGCCGGGTAGTCGGCCGTTTTCAACGGCACGGGCAGGAGCGGGGAATGATCGCTCAGGTCGGCGTCGACCGTGTTGTTGAAGAAACTGAGGAAGTTGTAGTATTCCTCGTGTTTGATCGGGTCGTAGGGGTGGCTGTGGCATTGCACACAGGCGAATGAGATGCCCTGGAATGCCTCCCACGTCGTGGCGGTGCGGTCCATGACCGCGATGATCCGGAACTCCTCGTCGTCGGTGCCCCCTTCATTGTTGGCCTGGGTGAGACGGTGGAAGGTGGTCGCGATTTTTTGGTCGAGGTCGCCCGCGGGAATGAGGTCGCCGGCAAGCTGGTCGATGATGAACTGGTCGTAGGGGAGGTCGCGGTTGAAGGCGTCAACGAGCCAGTCGCGGTATTTCCAGACATCGCGGTTGCCATCACTGCCGAGCCCTTCGGAGTCGGCGTAGCGCGCGAGGTCCATCCAGACGGAGGCCCAGCGCTCGCCGAAACCCGGCGAGGCGAGCAAGCGGTCTGCCTCGGTGGAGACGGCGGACGTGAAGTCCGATTTTGCGGCGGCTTCGAAGGCGTCGAGCTCCGCGATGGTTGGCGGCAGCCCGGTGAGATCGAGCGAAGCGCGGCGCAGCCATGCGGCTGGCGAGGCGTTCCTGTTCGGCGCCAGGCCCCGGCTTTCCAGCTTCGCGAGGATGAAGTGGTCGATGGTGTTTCGGGGCCAGGAGCTGTCCTTGACGGCCGGCGGATCGGATTTCACCGGGGCGACGAACGACCAGTGCTCGCCCCAGACCGCGCCTTCGGAAATCCATTGGCGCAGGGTTTGGACCTCGGTCTCGCTCAGGCGCGGACCATGATCAGGTTGGGGCATGAGATCATCCGGGTCGTCGGTGGTGACGCGGGCGATCATTTCCGACGCCTCCGGCTTGCCGGGGACAACGACGGCTTTGCCGGATTTCCCCTTGCCCAGAACCTGGTCACGAAAGATGAAGGAAACATCGCCGGCCTCTTTCACCCCGCCATGACAGGCGATGCACTTGGCGTTGAGGATGGGTTGGATGTCTCGGGTGAAATTGATTTCGGCCGCCTGAGCCAGGGCGGAGAGCACGAGGTAGACGAGGATGCCCCCATGAATTTTCAAGTGGATGGGCGGGGTGACGGCGGCACAGGCCCGTAGTCTGAGGAGACGTGAGAGGGTAATCATGGCTGGGAAGTTGCTCTCTGGGCGGAACTCTGCGGAGAGGGGAGAAAGGGGCTTTCGGAAGGGGGGATATAAAAAGCGGACTCTGGCAAGTGGGCGCTCATTAGGCAAGGGGGAAAAGTGGGAAAAGAGCCGGATCGCCAAGGCATGTTTGCGAATGAGGATTTCCGGTGGTTGTTCTTGCCGACAGCCTGCTTCTCGCCTTTGATCGCTTGCATCAATTCCCAACAACCAGCAACAATGAACTCACTCGCCCGAATCACCGCCATCCTGCTGTTGTCCCTGGCCTGCCTTCCCGCCGCGCCGCGCCTCAACATCCTCTTTTTCACCTCCGACGATATGAATTACGATTCCACCGGCGTCTGCGGTGGGCCGATCAAGGACCTGACTCCCAACGTCGACCGCTTGGCTACCGAGTCATTGCGCTTCGAGTATGCCTATTCCACCGTCGCCGTTTGCCAGCCGGTGCGCCAGATCATGCAGAGCGGCCTCTATCCCCACCGCAACGGAGCGATGGGGTTCTTCCCGCTGAAGCCGGACGTGCGCACGCTCAACCAGCAACTGCACGACGCCGGATACCTGATCTCGATGCTCGGCAAGGGCAGCCACCACCGGCCGAAGGAGAAATTCTGCGTCGATATGGCGGATGATACCATGAGCCGGCATCCGACCCGCTTGGCCGCCGCGACCCGCAAGTTTGTGCGGATGGCGCGCGCGCAAAACCGCCCGTTTTTTCACAACGTCAATTGCTACGACCCGCACCGTCCGTTCATCGGCATCAAGGGGCCGGACGACCTCGCCGAGGGTGAGCGGCCGAGCCGTTGGATCAAACCGGAGGAAGTCACCGAAGTGCCGGGCTTCCTCGAGGACCTGCCTGAGATCCGAAGGGAATTGGCCGGCTACTACACCAATGTCCGGCGTATGGATGACGCCTTGGGAGCAGTGCTCCGCGTTCTCGAGGAGGAAGGCTTCGCCGACAACACGCTTGTGATGTTCTATGGCGGCGACCACGGGATGTCGTTCCCATTCGCCAAGTCGAACGACTACGAGAACAGCACACGGGGCTCCCTGATGATCCGCTGGCCGGAGGTGACCACAGCCGGCGCGGTCGATCACGACCACCTGATCTCGACACTCGATTTTGCGCCGACCCTGCTTGAGGCCGCCGGCCTGCCCGCGATTCCCGGAATCGACGGTCGCTCGTTCATGCCGGCGTTGAAGGGTGGTAAGATGGCCTGTTGGGATCGGGTCTTCACTTTCTACAATGCCGCCTATGGCAACAAGTGGTATCCGATGCGCTGCATCCGCACCAAGGACCGCTCCTACATCTGGAATGCGTGGAGCGATGGCAAACGTAGTTATCGCACCGAGAATATGGCCGGCCTCTCATGGAAGGCCATGGTTGCCGCCGCTGCGGACGACCCGGTAATCAAGGCGAGGACCGAGTTTTATCTGCACCGTGTTCCCGAGGAGTTCTATGACATGACTAACGATCGATGTGAGCGCACCAACCTCATCGCCGAGCCCTCGCGGCAGGCGGAGATCGAGTCGATGCGGAAGGAACTTCTCACCCTCATGCAGCGCACCGGCGATCCCTTCGCCGGAGCCTTCGCCCAGCGCGACAAGAAGGAGCTCATCCCCGCCGTCATCGACCAACTGAACCAGGAATACGGCGGACGTAGGAAACGTTGAGGTGGTGATCAAAATGGCGGAGAGGGAAGGACTTCCCCCTGATGGGGTCGAAACCCTTGTAGAATTTGGCTTAGTGAAAATATCGGGCAAAATAGCTCCTGTTAAGTTCGATGCGGAGCCTCGTTGGCATCAACGAGGCCTATGACGGGACCTACCGGCATAGGTTTCCCCGCGACTCAATCAGGCCACTTCCAGACCGGTGGCTGTTGTCATGCCCAACCTCTCGGCTTAGGTCACCGGAATCTTTCACTTTTTGCGATTTTTCTTGATAGGCCGTAAGTTATTTGTTCTCATGTCGTTTTATTCCTACAACAAGCAGAGCCTCTTTTCCCATCCCCCTCCATCTCCCTCCATCATGATGTACGCAAGTCCTCACACACACAAATTTTTTCTAGCAGCAGCAGTCATGTCGATGATAGTGCTCTCCGGATTCTGCTCGGCAGTGCTCGGAGCGGCCAATGTCACGGTCACTGACACGGGCGATTCCGGGGCTGGCACACTGAGGCAGGCGCTTATTGATGTAAATTCTCGCGGGGTCATCACCTTTGACCCGGCACTTTCGGGACAGACGATAACTTTGGGCGGGGAGCAACTGAAGATCAGCAAAAGCCTCAGCATTGACGCAACGATGTTGGTGAAGGGGATCACCATTTCGGGTGATAATTTATCACGGGTGTTACGGATTGCCGACGGTATAACCGTCGAGTTGAACGGTCTGCGGATCACCGGGGGGGTGGGGAGCGATAATGGCGGCGGAATTTACATTTCGGCAGAAAGGCTGACTATCCGGAACTGCACCATCGACGGCAATCAGGCGAATTTAGGTGCTGGAATTTATAACCGTAACGTCATCACTACCGTCATCAACAGCACGATGACGAACAACGTGGCCACTGCCAATGGAGGCGCGATCTATAACTGGCTTGGCCGCACGAAACTGATCCATTGCACCATCACCGGCAACACCGGCCCCGCGAATAGCGGGGGCGGAGTCGCGAGTTATAATTCGGGCGGTGCAGAAACGGTGGTGACGAGCTCAATCATTTCCGGCAATACCGGCGGTGATGTCGACCGATTGGATATCAACAGCTTCACAAGCGGCGGTTTCAATCTCATCGGCATCGGCGATGCGATCGTTTCTTTTAATCAATCCAGTGACCAGACCATGGTCTTGAACCCGCAACTCGCTACGCTGGGCAGCTACGGCGGGGCGACACCGACCATGCCTCCGATGGCCGGCAGTCCGGCGATCGACGCGGGGGGCGGCACGACCCAGCTCACCGACCAGCGCGGCTTTCCCCGGGCGGTCGACGGAGACACCAATCCGCCAAACGGCAATATCGCGGACATAGGAGCAGCGGAACGGCTTACCGGAGCGAACCTCACAGGCTTCGATCTTGGGGCTTTGAATATGGATGGTGTGGATCTGACCGGTGCGATTCTGACTGGTACGAATCTGACTGGTACGAATCTTGACATAGCGAATCTCAGCAATGTGCGCTCCGGCGGAATTATCGGAATCCCAGCCGCATTGCCCGCCCCTTGGCGATTGACGGGGGGGTATTTGATTGGTCCCGGTGCGGATTTGAGCGGCGCGGATCTGAGCAGCTTGGATCTGAGTGGAGCGAATCTGAGTGGAGCGAATCTGACCGGCGCCAACCTCAGTGGAGCGGATCTGAGTGGAGCGAATCTGACCGGTGCGGATCTTAATTTGGCCAATCTCAACAATGTGCGCTCCGGAGGCATTATTGGAATCCCAGCCGCTTTGCCCGCCGATTGGCAATTGACGGGAGCATATTTGATTGGTCCCGGTGCGAATTTGAGTGGTGCGGATCTGAGCAGCTTGGATCTGAGTGGTGCGAATCTGAGTGGTGCGAATCTAACCGGTGCTAATCTCAGTGATGCGAATCTGATTGGAGCGAATCTGAGTGGTGCGAATCTAACCGATGCCAACCTCAGTGGTGCGGATCTGAGTGGAGCGAATCTGGGTGGAGCGAATCTGACCGACGCCAACCTCAACGGTGCGGATCTGAGTGGGGCGAATCTGACCGGTGCGGATCTTGGCTTGGCCAATCTCAACAACGTGCGCTCCGGAGGCATTATCGGAATCCCAGCCGCTTTGCCCGCCGATTGGCAATTGACGGGAGAATATTTGATTGGTCCCGGTGCGAATTTAAGTGGCGAGGATCTGAGTAGCTTGGATCTGAGTGGAGCGAATTTGAGTGGTGCGAATCTGACCGGTGCTAATCTCAGTGATGCGAATCTGAGTGGAGCGAATCTGAGTGGAGCGAATCTGACCGGTGCGGATCTTGTCTTGGCCAATCTCAACAAGGTGCGCTCCGGAGGCATTATCGGAATCCCAGCCGCTTTGCCCGCCGATTGGCAATTGACGGGAGAATATTTGATTGGTCGCGGTGCGAATTTAAGTGGCGAGGGTCTGAGTAGCTGGGTTGTGAGTGGAGGGAGGTTGGGTGGTGGGTGTCGGTCCGGTGCGGG
>JARFRT010000102.1 GCA_029287105.1 Akkermansiaceae bacterium
AAGAGACAGCGCAATTACACAACCGATGCCCGGATTTTCCTCAACGAAAAAGCGGAGCAACACCACGATGATGCATTTGCCGCCTCCTATCGCATGTGGAAATTATCCCCAGTCTCCGAGCTCGACCTGGATGCATACTACGATGAGCAGACATACTACCGCACACTTGGGAAAATCATCATCGAGGAGGCCAAAGAGCAGGGCCAAGCCGATGCTTATGCCGCCTTGCTCGATATCGGGCAGTATTATGGAGTGCCCTACGAGAGGAAAAAACCCAGCCCTAACAATCAAGCGACCCTGCCAGAGTCGACCGGATCCAAAACCGACGCCATTGAGAACAAAAAAGATTCCATGCTGAAAAAGGCCAAGCTGGGAGAAAAGCGCCGTATCCCAAGCAGTCGACGCCGTGACGATAACCGATAACGACTGAAGGCGATCTCAGCACAGAAACAACCCATCGCCTTGAAATCCGAATCTCTCACTACGGGGTCGATCCCGAAGCACATCCGCAATATCACGTTGCCGATGAGCATCGGGTTCTTCTTCAACACAATGTACAACGTGGTCGACTCATTCTATGCGGGTCGGGTTTCCACTTCGGCATTGGCTGCGTTGGCGCTTTCGTTTCCGGTCTTTTTTATCATCATCGCCATTTCCGGAGGGATTTCGCGGGGATCATCGGCCTTGATGGCGAATGCCATCGGGGCAAAAGACGAGGAGAAGGAAAGGCAGCTCTCGAGTCAGGTTTTTTCGCTGGGTTTGATCTGCGCGCTGGCGCTGACCGTGATCGGCCTTAATGCCGCGCCTCCTTTGTTTCGTATCTTGGGCGCTGAGGGAAACTACTATGATCTTGCGATGGCTTACATCACGCCGTTGTTCATAGGGGCGGTGTTCTTTCTTCTCAGCAGCATGAGCAATGCGATTCTGCTCGCGCACGGAGACAGCAAGACTTTCGGCACGGTCCTGGTCGCTGGATTTCTGCTCAACCTGATTCTTGATCCCTGGTTTTTATATGGTGGGTTTGGGCTCCCTGCCATGGGGGTGGCGGGCATTGCCTGGGCCACGGTCTTGATTCAGGCGATGGGTGGGTTTTATCTCTTTTCCGTGGTGCTGAGACGAGGTTATGTCGACATCGGAGTTGCGTTCAGGAGGCTACCCAAGCCTCGAATCTATGGCGAAATTCTGCGGCAGGGGGTGCCCACAAGCTTCAACATGATGTCGATTGCGCTCGGGTTTTTTGTCACGACCTATTACTTGAAATTCTATGGTGAGGTGTCGGTGGCCGCTTTTGGGGTGGGGACCCGGATTGAGCAGATCGCTCTTCTGCCCGCGATCGGGCTGGGGACGGCGATTGTTTCCATCGTGGGACAGAACAATGGGGCGGGCAAAATGGATCGGGTCAGTGAGTGCGTGAAGCTGTGTGTGAAATACGGTCTGCTGCTTATTCTTTTCGCCTCCGTGTTGATCTTTGTATTTGCAACTCCGCTGGTACGTGTTTTCACCAGTGATGAAGCGGTGATCGAGGCCGGGGCCAATTACACGCGGATCATGGCACTTATCCAGTGGGCTTACGTGATGGGGTTCATCCACATCGGATTTCTCCAGGCGATCAAAAGGCCAATGTATGGCTTCGTTGAGGCGGTTCTTCGCAAGGTCGTGTTGCCAGTCGGTGTTTTTTACTTCGCGGTAAAGATACTCGAAACCAGCCTGAACGGTTTTTGGATCAGCCTGGTGGCGATCAATGTTATCATGACCATCGTGACAGTTGTTTATGCTCAAATCGTGCTGAAAAGGATGACGCGGAGCCTGTTGCCTGCAGGCGCTTGAAAAGCTCCTTTCCTTGCATTGGGGTGCTAGGATACAATGAGGGAGGCAGCAACTTTCCGGGGTGATTATTGTATTGGACTCCTTGGGTTTGTTGTCAGTGTCATCTCCTCAGCCCACAACCTCCAAGAGCAACGATTGACCCAGCTTCAGCCATGCACCCCGAATCCACCGCCCACCCCACCAGCCGCCGCGGCTTCCTCCGTTCCGGCCTACTCGCCGCCGCGGCGGCAAGCGCACCGGCCATCCTCCCGTCCCGTCTGTTCGGTCAAGATGCACCGTCAAAAAAGATCACCCTCGGCTTCATCGGCATGGGCGGCCATGGCGTCGGCCGGAATCTGACCTCCTTCCTCAACCAGCCGGACGCCAAGGTGCTCGCGGTTTGCGATGTGTGGAAAAACAAGGCGGAAAGCTCGAAGAGAAAAGTCGACCAGTTCACCAAGAGCAACGACTGCAAGGCATACCAGGATTTCAGGGAGGTCCTCGAGCGCGACGACATCGACGCCATTGTCATTTCCACCCCCGACCACTGGCACGTCCCCTTGTCGCTGGCGGCCCTTCGCGCGGGCAAGGATGTGTTCTCCGAGAAACCCACACTGACGATTTCCGAAGGACGGGATCTGGTCGATGAGGTCAACCGGCGCAACGCCGTCTTCCAGTGGGGGATCGAGGACCGGTATCTGATGAAATATCACTATCTTGCCGGCTGGGTCCGTGCCGGACTGATCGGCGAGCTCGAAACAATCCATGTCAATTTGCCTAACAAAAAACCCCACCTCAGGGACCAGCCTGCACCCGTCCCGGACGGACTCGACTGGAACATGTGGCTGGGACCGGCGCCATTCCGCCCCTACACCCCCACCCGTCCCGACCCGCAACACTGGCGAAACATCATCGACTACTCCGGCGGCTCACTCACCGACTGGGGAGCTCATTTGATCGACACCGCGCAAGTCGGCGCAGGAATGGACAAAAGCGGTCCGGTCGAGGTTTCCGGCACAGCCCGTCAACTCGATCCGGAAAAATACCAGTCCAACGCCCCGGTCAACTACCAACTCAAGTACAGGTATGCCAACGGGGTGAAAATGTTAGTGAGCGATGGGAAAGTAAACATCAAGTTCGTTGGCAGCAAGGGATGGGTCGAGTGTGCAGGCTGGAATGGCAAGTGGTCGGCCAGTGACCCGGAGATCATGCGGGTCAAGGAATTCGGCCCGGAAGCCAATTACTGGCCCCGTCCTGAGATCGAGCACCGTGATTTCCTCGATGCCATCAAGGCCCGCTCAAAACCGGCCTACCACGCCGAAGCCGGCCATCGTCTGGCAACGGCCCTGCACCTGGGCCATCTGGCCATCAGGGAGGGCAGGACCATCCGCTGGAACCCGGCCCAAGAGAAATTTGCGGGCAACGATACCGAGAGCGTGAAGAGCATCATCTATCAACGCGCCTCCAGGGACTGGGAAAACGCCACCTGAATGGGGGGATCGGTCTGCAAATCTGCCAGAAAATCATTTTTTCGATCTTCCTGATGGTTGGGTTGCACCGATTCGAGCTGGCGCCCTTCAAGCTTCTGGGAAGCATCGCCAGAAACAGCTTTGGCATCTTCTTCATCCATGGGATTTTAATCGCGGCATTCATCATGGCCAAGCGGATGTTGGGTATTTCTTTTCCGCCGAACTCATGGGTCGTTTATCTGCTCGTGGTGATCGTGATCTTTGCGCTGTACATGGGATTGACCGTGCTGGCCCGGAAAATCTTCCCCAGGCACAGCAGGCACCTGGTGGGAAGTTAACGCCGCGTCCCATTTCCAATGAGACTTCGGTTATCCCTTCAATGTTGAACCACGGAATACACGGAAATCACGGAAGGAAGACTCGGGTTGCCGAGGGACAGGACTGTCCCTCCTCCCTAAGCCTTCGGCATGTCTCTCGCGAAGCGGAGGGGATAGGGAGTGTGGACAACGCACGAATTCATTCCTGCCCGACGGAGGAGGAGGGCTGCATACCAGCATAGCCGAGTGGGCGAGGCAGTCCTGTCCACAGCGGAGGATAGGTGAAGTAGCCTGTCTTACTTGGTTTTTGGAGTTTGAAACTTGGAGTTTAG
>JARFRT010000417.1 GCA_029287105.1 Akkermansiaceae bacterium
CGACTCCCCTTACCTCACTGAAGTCCTTGTCGGTTACGGTTGATGACTCGTCGCTTGCCTCCCCTGCCGTCTGGACAACTCTCCACGTAACCGGCGACGACCTGGCAATTCAGGGGGACCCCGTCGTCACTTGGAGCAAGAAAAGCGGACCGGGCAACGTCACTTTCGGAGTTGAGGACAGCAGTAGCGGAGTATTCGACTTGATCGCCTACACCGATGGCACTCCGGGTACTTATACCATCGAAATCAAGATCTCGGACACACGCGGATACGCTGAAACTGGAAACGATGCATCGTTTGCCAACGGATACTCTGAAGTCACCGAAACGATCGACATTACGGTTACGGGTGGCTCTACAACACCGGCCAACACGGTTCCGGATGTCGTTTCCATGACAGAGGGCTTAGCCGGAAGTATCATCGTTGCCAAAGGCTTTACCGTAGGATCGATCAGCAGTGAACATAGTGCCACCATACCAGTGGGTCAGGTCGCCAGCCAGAATCCGGCCGGATCTACCATCCAAACACCGGGGACTGCGGTCAATCTCGTGATTTCACTGGGGAGCCAGATCGTGCCCGCGCCCGATGTGCTTGGGCTATCGCAAGCCACGGCGGAGTCCACTATCACCGCAGCTAACTTTGTGGTCGGAAACGTAACCACCGCCTACAGTGAATCGGTCCCGACTGGAGACGTGATCAGCCAGAACCCGGCGGCCGGCGCCAGTGCTACCGAGGGTTCAACCGTGGACCTCGTGATATCTCTCGGTAGTCATTTACCCCATCCATGGATCTATGAACCATTCGCAGATGCCGATGCCAGCCTCACCGGCAATACCCCGGGTGCGGGCCTGAGCGGCACATGGTCCGACGCCCAGGAAACGTTTGACGTCAACCCCGGCAGCCTGTCGTACGGGGCCCTTCCAACTTCCGGAAACCAGGTTTACTACAGCGGCAGCAACGCAAGCTGCCAGGCCGATCTCGGACCGGGTTTGGCTGCTGACGGCCTGCTCGATGATGGCGCCACCCTTTGGTTCAGCATCCTTCTGGACACTCCGGTGATCGGTGGAGGAAACTCCGACACGGGCTTTGCGATTGCCACCGACCGAATTAACGGAACCAATGGTCTCCCGTTGGTCGCGGGTCAAGGAATGGGATTTTCGATCAAAAGCGATAGTTTGAAGGCGACCACATGGGACGGCGCCAAGAGCCTTGGCACTGGCACCTCTGTCCCTACGGACACCACTATTCTGGTCGTTGGCAGACTCAAGTTTGCTTCCAATCCGCTAGATCCTGACACCATCGACATCTATCTGCCCGGCACCGATCTAGCTCTGAATGAAACACTTGATATCGTCGGCACCCACACTGCGGTACTTACCCAAGGGAATTTCGATCTTGTCACCTTTGGACTGAAAACAAACACCGTCGGCTTCGATGAGATCCGATTCGGAGCGACCTACCTCAGTGTGACCGGTCTGGGAGGCAGCAGCGACTATCAGAATTGGACGGCCAGCTATCCTGCCGCCGAACTCAGCGATCCGAACGCCGACTCCGACGGCGATGGAAGAACCAACGACTACGAGCGCATCTGGGGGCTGGATCCGACCAGCAAATCCTCGTTCAACCCGATTTCGATCCCATACAACCCAGCTAGCAACACCCTCACCTACACCCGGCGTAACCCGGCGCTGTCGGGGACGAGCTACAGCTACCTATGGTCGGATTCGCTGGAGAACGGCAGTTGGATCCCGTTCACTCCAGCCAGCGAAGTCCCGAACTCCGCCAGCCCGGTGGAATCGGTGACTATCACGCTCCCGGGTGCCTTGCTCTCCGAGCCCAGGATATTCTTCAGGGTGATGGCCGACGATGACTGAAGCCTCGAGTTGTTTAATGTTGGTCGCAAAGCAAGGCTATTTATAACGAGTGGTTATGAAATCGCCTGCGCAAAAAAATACATGCCGCACACTGACCCTAATCAACAAATTCTCGACAATCAATTTGCAACACACCCCTGCTGTTTCCCCTAGTTGAACGATCCAACACGCAGATGAAATCAATCGGATTCGCCTGTCACAAGGCGGGTTTTTTGGGTCTGGTGCCTGCGCTTCTTTACCCCAAAGCAGACTGGGGCTAGAACCTTGGTTCGACTGCACCAGCGCCCGCTCTCGCGGGTCGGCTGGCCCTTATTTCAAGGCGACTTGCGGCTGCGACTTTGGCAAGAAACCAGTAGCGGAAACCGTGTTCGCGTCTATGTTGTGTGCGCAAAATAGAAAGCAACGGATGCAAGTTGATTCGCCGCGCTGGTCGTACAAGTCGGCTTTGATGATTGTCGCTCACCCCGATGATGAGGTGCTGTGGGCTGGCGGCACGGTGCTGATGCACCCCGAAGCCCGCTGGACGGTGCTTGCCCTCTGCCGCCGGGACGACCCTGACCGCGCCCCCAGGTTCCGGAAAGTGCTGGAAATTCTCGGTGCAGCCGGCGAGTTGGGCGATCTTGATGACGGCCCGGACCAGACGCCCCTTGCTCCCGCCGTCGTGCAGGACGCGGTGCGCGCCCTCGTCGGCGCCGCCGACCCGGATTTGATCCTGACGCACAGCACGGCAGGCGAGTACACGCGGCACCGCCGCCACGAGGAAATCGGCACGGCCGTGCTCGCGCTGTGGGACGCTGGCGAGCTCCGCAGCCGCGAGCTCTGGACCTTTGCCTACCGCGACGCCCGCGCGATCAGGGATGCGGATATTTTCACCGAGCTGCCGCCGGAACTTTGGCAACGCAAGCGCGAGCTGGTCACCGGGGTCTATGGATTCGCGCCGGACAGCTTCGAGGCCAACGCTGCGCTGCCGGAAGAAGCCTTCTGGCGGTTGCGACCAACAGGGAGAAAAAAACGATGAAAGTGCTACTGCTCTATGACTACCCGCCATCGCCCGGAGGCTTGGCAACCCAAGGCGCGCTGCTGCACCGCGGGCTTGAGGAACTGGGTGTGGAAGTGCATTCCGTGCATTTTGAATCGCCTCTGGAAAAGGAATGGTACTACCGCTGGTTCGAGCCGGATGTCGTCGTTGGCATCGGCTACTGGGGCCACACGCCGGACCTGGTGCTGCACCCGCAGCGCTACGGTGCGCTGCCCGTGCCGTGGCTCGTCGCCGATGGCTACATGGCGAACTACCGCGAAATCCTTGATGCCCTGCCGCTTGTGCTGGTGACCTCCCGCTGGGTGAAGCAGGTCTATGTGCGCGACGGACTCAAGGGCAGGAACATTCGCATCCTGCCGGTGGGTTGCGACACCGACGCCTTCATCCCGCGCGATAAAAACGACCCCAAGGTAGCGGCCGTGCGCGCGGCACTGGGCATCAGTCCCGGGCAGATCATGGTGCTCACCATCGGTGGTGATGCCACGTCGAAGGGCGCACAGGAAGTGATGCAGGCGCTGGCGCTGATCGACGCGCGTGCGCCCGACTGGAAATATGTTTGCAAGGTATGGCCGCAGCCGCGCAGCCGGCAGCAGAACATCGCCGATCTGCAGTTGGCCACGCAGTTGGGCATCGACCAAAACGTCCTCTATGCGATGAACATCACCTCGCGTAATTTCATGCCCTACCTGATCGCCGCGTGCGACATCTATGCCGCCCCTTCCCGCTTGGAAGGCTTCGGCATGATCCAGGTCGAGGCCAACGCCTGCGGCAAGCCCGTGCTGGGCATCAACGCCATGGGCCTGCTCGACACGATGGTGCATGGCGAAACAGCGCTGCTCGCCGGGGTGGCGCAGGAGGTCGTGCTGCGGGAAACCACGCTCGGCAGGGAATCCGGCTATACCGAGGGCCACCACCACGTGTTCAAGCGTCCGCGCACCGTCGACTACCGTGCCAGCGTGCACGACATCGCCGAACACCTCCTTCAACTGATGGAGGACGAGAACCTGCGCAAACGCCTTGGCGAAGCGGGGCGCAGGCGGGTCGTCAAGCACTTCGACTACCGTGTGGTCGCACGCCAGTTTGTCGACACCGCCACCCAACATCTAAAACCATGATAAAATGAACAACGAAATTGCGAATGCCAAAGCGGCCGCGCTCGACGTCTTGCGGCACAATGCGTACGGACCGTTTCAAGGCCTGCCGCGCACGGCCGGCTGGGGTTATCCCGAACCCTACACGCGCGACCTGATGATCGCGGCTCTCGGCATCCTCGGAACCGGGGATGCAAAGCTCATGTCCGCCCTGCGCAAGACCTTGGAGACGGTGGCCAGCAACCAGAGCTCGCGCGGCCACATTCCCTCGCTTGTCCACGACGCGGACGATCGCGGGGCAAGCGACACCACCCCGCTGTTCCTGATGGCGGTTGCGATGTTCCGCGAAACCACCGGCGAGCCCGCCTTTCTGCAATCCGCGGTCGGCAAGGCGGTGCGGTGGATGGAATACCAGAGTCCCGCCGACGAGGGGATCGTCGGCCAGCTGCCGACAAGCGACTGGCGCGATGAACAGTGGGTGCTTGGTTATGGGCTCTACGTCAACGCGGTCGTCTACACCTATATGCGCCTGCTCGGATTACACGACAAGGCCGAGACCCTGCGGCGGGCCATGGGCCACTTCACCATTGAGGGCGGTGTTCAGCACAAGCACGTGCATGAAGGCCTGGCCATTCGTCACAAACCGTACTACGCGCTTTGGTCATATAAAGTACTCGGCAGCGAGCGCTTCGACCTGCTTGGCAACAGCCTCGCCATCCTCTCCGGCATCGCGGTGCCGACGCGGGCGGCGGCGCTCGTGAAATGGATCGAATCGGAATGCGAAGTCATGCGCGCCAGCGGCGAACTGGCAATCGATTTGCCGCCGAACCTCTTTCCCTATCTGCACCCGGGCGACCCGGACTGGCATCCGCGCGATGCGATGTTCAACCTGCCCGGCGAATACCACAACGGTGGCATCTGGCCGTTTGTCTGCGGGTTCTACGTCGCGGCACTGGTGGCGGCCGGACGCCCAAAACTCGCGGCACGCAGACTCGAAGACCTGACCGCGCTGGTCCACCAGCCCCGGAAGGAGCCGGTCGAGTGGGGATTCAACGAATGGCACCGCGCGCAGGACGGAACCCCGAAGGGGCAGGACTGGCAAACATGGTCGGCAGCGATGTATCTCTATGCCGCGCGCTGTGTGGAGGAAAACCGGACGCCATTCTTCGATATGATCCGGCGGCAGGACGCCTGATGGAAAAGTGCATCATTCAGCCAGTCGTTCCGGGTATGATGTGTGGCTGTCGGCGTGAGTCTGGTTCCCACCTCCCTATTCCTTGTTAACTCTGCAAGCGGTCCTCCTGCTCGGCGATCACCCGTTTGGTGGCCGCGAAGCTGTCCGGTGTCAGCGAGATGGAATCAATCCCGGACTCGACCAGGAACCGGGCAAACTCGGGTTTGTCGCTGGGAGCCTGGCCACAGATTCCCACCTTGCGTCCGCGTGCGTGGGCACGTTGGATCAACTCTCTGATCACGGCCCGGACCGCCTCATGGTTTTCGTCGAAAATGGCGGCCAGTTGATCGGAATCGCGGTCGATGCCGAGCACCAGTTGGGTCAGGTCATTGGAGCCGATGGAAAAGCCGTCAAACTTTTCGGCAAAGTCATCCGCCAGGATGATGTTGCTCGGGATCTCCGCCATGACGTAGACCTCCAGTCCCTGCTCACCCCGGACCAAACCGTTGTCGGCCATCACCTCTAACACACTATCAGCCTCCTCGGGGGTGCGGCAGAAGGGAATCATGACAATGACGTTATCCAAGCCCATCAACTCGCGCACGATTTTTATGGCCTTACATTCCAGGGCGAACCCCTCACGGTAAGCATCGCTGTAATAGCGGGACGCTCCACGGAAGCCCAACATCGGGTTTTCCTCAGCGGGCTCGAACTCATCACCTCCGATCAAATCGCGGTATTCATTGGTTTTGAAGTCGCTGGTCCTCACGATGACGGGACGGGGGTACTGGCTGGCGGCAATCCGGGCGATCCCCATTGAGAGGCGATCGACAAAGTAGCGTGTCTTGTCGGTGTAGCGCAGGGTCAGGCTCTGGATTTCCTCCCAGGCGTCGCTGTCCTTCAATACGTCGAACCTGACCAGTGCCATCGGGTGAATCTTGATAAAGTTGGAAATAATGAACTCCATCCTCGCCAGGCCGATGCCGTCGCTGGGTAGCCGCCACCAGTAGGTTGCCGCGTCCGGGTTGGCGATATTGAGCATCACCTGGGTCTTGGTTTCAGGGAGGTCGGACAGGCTGGTCTCGGTGATTTCGTAATCGAGGATACCTTCATAAACCAGCCCCCGACCCGCGTCGGCGCAGTTGATCGTCACGGCTTGGCCGTTGTGAAGTTTTTCCGTGGCGACGCCGGTGCCGATCACTGCGGGAACTCCCAGCTCCCTGCTGACGATCGCCGCATGGCTGGTCCGGCCACCATGGTCGGTGATGAGTCCGGCCGCCACCTTCATCAGCGGGACCCAGTCGGGGTCCGTCACCGAGGTCACTAGAATCTTACCGGGCTTGAATTTATTTGCCTCGCTCAGGTCACGGATCACCATGACCTCGCCGGTGGCGATGCTGGAGCCTATGCCGAGGGCTTTGAGGATTGGGGCGGGTCGTTCCCCGGTGATTTTCGCCGTGGTGATACTCGTCGCTGACATCTGTGAGTGCACGGTCTCGGGGCGAGCTTGGACAACGGCAAGCTCACCGGTATCGCCGTCCAGTGCCCACTCGATATCCATCGGCTTCCCATAATGGTCCTCGATCAATAACGCCCAATGTGAAAGTTGCATGACCTGTTCGTCGGTGAGGGAAAACATCCGCGCCATTTCGAGTGGTGTCGGCACATTGACCACAGGTTGAGTATTGGAGTCGCTATAAACCATCATCAGATCCTTGTCGCCAAGTTCCCTGCCGATGATGGGCACGACCCCGTCCCTCGCGATGAGTTTTTTACACACACGGAATTCGTCCGGAGTCACCATCCCCTTTACGACATTCTCGCCCAGTCCGTAAGCGGCGTTGATCACTAACACACCGGGAAACCCGGTGTCGCTGTCGATGGTGAACAACACCCCCGACGACCCCCGGTCCGACCTCACCATCTTTTGCACCCCGACCGACAGGTAGACGTCGACGTCAGCAAAGCCTTTTTGCTCGCGGTAACTAATCGCGCGGTTGGTGTAGAGGGAGGCGAAGCACTTGCGGCAGGCGTCCATGAGCGCCTTCTTACCACGGACGTTGAGGTAACTCTCCTGCTGGCCGGCGAAACTCGCGTCGGGCAGGTCCTCCGCGGTCGCGCTGCTGCGGACGGCCACATCGGCATCACCAAGCCCGTACCGGCTCCCGAGCTGCTGGTAGGCGTCGACAATCTCCGCACGCATATCATCCGGGAATCTGGCCTCCAGAATCAAGCGTCGGATCGCCGCCCCGGTTTGTTCGAGGCCTTGTTGACCGTCGTGGAAGGCGTCCATCATGGTCGCGATGCGCGCCTCGAGATTATTGCTCTGAAGAAACCTCTGATAGGCCTGCGCGGTGACGGCAAAGCCGCTGGGAACAACAACGCCCAATCCGGTCAGATGCTGGATCATCTCACCCATGGAAGCATTTTTGCCGCCAACCAGGGGGATGGCATCAAGCCCAATCTCCTCGTACCACAGGAGACACGGTGCGGCACCAGCCGCCTGCTTCACCACATTGATTTTTTCCCGTGTTTTCATGACCGCCAGTTGATGGTTGACCTAAGAAATCGTGCGGAGCATCGCGCACCTGCCGGCAAATGTCTCCCCCTCAATTGGCCAGCATTCACCGTATATTGTCGGACCATGACAGCCGGGACCGCAGCGTGGACTTCGCCAGGCGTTGTCATCAAGCGGGGCTGCCGTCACTTTTTGGGCCACCTGCCAATGCGGAGTTGCGCTGGCCATGTTCCCTGGCGCGAGGGATGACTGCCCGCGGCACCCGGCACACGCCGTGCCGATGGAATCCCCTCGACATCCTGGCGGTCGTGCTGGCTTTCCCGACCAGAGACCGGCACCGGGAAACGGTAAAATCCCGCCTGCCACTGAAAGATGCAGGTGCCCAACAAGTATAATCACCATGCGTATATTTCTTTTCTTTTTCTTTGCGGCGCTGGCCGGGACGACACCTGTTTTTGCAAATGAGCCCGCTGTTGGAGATCAGGCGCCCGACTTCGAACTCACGGGCAGTGACGGCATTGTCTACAAGCTCTCCGATTTCCGGGGAAAAAAGCCCGTCATAGTTGCCTGGTTTCCGAAGGCCTTCACAGGCGGATGAACCGCCGAATGTGTGTCGTTCCGTGAGAATGGCAAAGGCATCAGGGCGTATGACGTCGCTTATTTCACAGCAAGTTGTGATCCGGAGAAAACCAACAAGCGATTCGCAGAATCGCTGAAGCTCGATTTCCCCATCCTCAGTGACCCCTCTCGCCAAACAGCCCTCGCCTATGGCGTCGTCAAGGCGGGCCGGACCCACCCTCGGCGCTGGACCTACTACATCGGGAAAAACGGGAAAATTCTTGCGATCGACAAGCAGGTCAAAGCCGGTAGCCATGGCGTCCAAGTGGTCAAGAAGCTGGCTGAGTTGCAGTGGCAGAAGAAAAATTAGGGCCCCTCTCTGCTCGTCGCAACCGGGACTGATCATCCGGAACGATGGCACGCCCCGGAGTGGCTCATGACTTTGCGTCATTGACCGAAGCTTGGCATGAAATCATTGGAGCCAAATAGCGTGGCGTCGCGCCCATCAGCTTGCACCATGCATGCATGGTTGTATGGTTGCACGGCGGGGCTACGATACCAGCAAGTCCTCGCCCTCCGACTTGGCGATGACGACGGCGGCGCAGGAATCGCCAAAAATATTCACGGCGGTGCGACTCATATCGAGTAAGCGGTCGACCGCCAACAGGGCAACCACGGCCATTTCCGCGTTCGGGATACCGGAGCTGTTCAGGATCAGGAGAATCGCCACCAGGCTGGCCGACGGGATACCGGCCACGCCGATACTGGTGAGCAGGGCGGTGACCACCACCGCAAACTGGGCGGCCATACCGAGCTCAATCCCCATGACCTGGGCGACGAAGATGACGGCGACACATTCGTAGAGGGCGGTGCCATCCATGTTGACGGTGGCACCGAGTGGTAGAGTGAAACTCGAGACCCGCTTGGAGACGCCGGCATTTTTTTGCACGCAGAGCATCGTTTCAGGCAGTGTGGCGGCGGACGACGCCGTCGAAAAGGCGGTCAGCATCGCCATGCGCATGGCGCGGAAATGCGCCCATGGATTCACCCTGGCAACGTAGCGCAGCACCAGCGGCATCATCACGAACAGATGGATCGCCAAGGCCAGAAGAACGGTCAGAAAATACTTTCCAAGGCTGATGAATATCTCCGGACCACTTTTAAAAATGGTGGGCAACAACAGGCCAAAAACGCCTAGGGGAGCAAAGACCATAATCCACTGGGTGACCCGGATCATCACATCATTGACCGCCTGGACACTTCCGAGAAGCGGTCGCATGTTATCGGCCGGCAAGCGTGCCATCGCGATGGCAAAGAGGATGGAGAAAAAGATCATACCCAGCAGTTGGCCATTTTCGGTGGCCGCCTTAAAAACATTGGGCGGGATCATCTTTTTAAACAGGTCCGCGTAATCGCCGGGTTTCTTTGTCCCTGCTGCGGCGACCTTGTCTTTCTCGGCCTGGGTGGCACTATCAGCCTTTTGTTCGAGCGCGGCCCGGATCTCCGGGTTTGCCTTCCCATTTTCCAAGCCGGGCTGGATGGTGTTAACCAGAACCAGGCCGATCAGCACGGCAATCAGGCTGGTGCTCATGTAGAACCCGAGCGTTTTCATCCCTAACCGACCAAACCCCTTTATGCCACCCAGCCCGGCAATCCCCGCAATAATCGAGCTGGCGACCAAGGGCACGATGATCATCTTTAATGCCTGGATAAAGAGTTTCCCCAGAAAATCACTTACCGCGATGGCATTCTGGATGAAATAATATGCCTGGGTGTCGCCTGCGACCGTTTTGCTGATATTGCGAAAGACAATGGCGGTGCCTGTGGCCAGAACCAATGCCAACAGAATCTGCCAGTGAGGAGCGATTTTCTTCATGCGCCCGATGCTAGGGACACATTACAAAAAGGAAAACAACGAATCCTTGTTTTCCTGAAAATGAGGACCGCGTCCCCATGCTACCGCCTACGTCCTCCGCGACACCTCCAGCAGGAAAACAATCTGCTGCCTGCCTGCGTTGAGCGCGCGCGCTTCATTGATCGCATTCTGCGGCGATACCTTCTCCGCCAGCGTGCGGGCAACCGCATCTTCCGCCGTAAGTCGGATTTTTTCCGAGGAAATTGAAAGCACCGACTGCTGGGCCGCCTGGATATCGTAGCGCGCAAAGGTGCGCGCCAGACTGCCATAGGTAGCATCGCGTTGCCGTGCGTTGTGGATATTATCGGCGAGCAGCAACGAGTGCCCTGATTCCTGCCGCTCGGCGTAGGCCACCGCCATGCCCGATTGGATTCGGTCGACCGTCCCGGCCGATGTCAGGCTGCGCGATTCACGGCTCGCATCCTCCAGCATCGCCAGTGCCTGCCGGGAATCCCCCTGCTTCTGGCGTGTCCGCGCCATGGACACCAGGGCCAGCGCTTTTTCATCGGGGCGGTTGATTTCCTGGAGCGTGTTGTATGCAGCCACGTGATTACCATCGACCGCCGCGGCTTGCGCGATCGAACGGTAGGCGCGATTGCGGTCATTGTTCGACATGATCCTGATAGCGACATTGCGTGCCCGTGCAGGGCTTCCTCCATCAGCGGTGACGCCGGAGACATAGCTCAGGGTGCGCTCCCGTATGGCATCGATCGGGATGGAATCCGTCCTCACCAAGGCAGCGCTCAAGTCGCCGGTCCGGGCTTGCTCGACGGCTAAGCGCTCAAGCGCATACGATCGCTCGCGATCATCACGGATGCGGGTGCTGATGTATGCACTGGTGGAAAATCGGCCGAGGATGGCCAACTCGGTGGCCATCTCGCGCAGTGAGGTGTCGACCATCGATTGATCACTCACGCTTTGCACCATTTGCAAGCCACCGCCCACATCGCCGCTAAGCGCGCGCTGCCGCGCCAGCGAGGCCAGGGTCGAGTCCTTGAGATTGGCATTTTTGATCATCTGCACCGACTGTTCGGCACCTGAAAAATCCTTGAGCACACCTCGCTTCAGGGCGATACGCCGGTAGGCGTCGTCCTTTCTCCTTATGTTGACGATGGTGCTTGCCGTTTGCATGGCAACGGATGAGCCCTCGTAAGCCGCTTCGCTTTCTGCGATGGCAATGAGCGCGACATCGCGGTCGCTGCCGTTGATAATCTGCACGATGAGGCTGCGGGCCATCTCGACCTTGCCGAGGCGCGCCGACCATGCGGCGACCTCGCCGATCGCGCGCTCGCGCTCGCGCGGGTTCTGGATATTTTGCAATGCGGCCAGGGCGTCTTCGGCTTGCCGTTGGGCCAGCATCGCCTTGATCACCTCGCGCACCGCGATCGATGAAGCGATCTGGTCATCCGGGTCGGCTGCCATTTTCTCAGCCATTTGTAAAATGGCGCGGGCCTCATCCTTCTCGCCCCGACGGTATTGCTCCATGGCGACGGCAATCAGGTTTTTCCACGGGTTCTCGCTTTTCAGGGCCAGCGTGTATGCCTCGTTCATGATCGACGCGCGCAAGGCCACGCGCGCGTTGGCCGCGGCCATGGCGGCTCTACTCGCTCCCGGCAATGACGTCTTGGCGGTTGCCGGTTTCGATCCGGGGATTGGTCGCCTTGATGCTACCGATGGTCGGGATCCTTTTCCTCCCGCTTGCGTGGCAGTCGCTGTGGACGCCTTGTTTTCATCGCCACGGGAGGTCGGCCGGTTGTCAGCCTTGGCCCGGCCCGATCCCTGATCCGATCCAGCGTGAGCTCCCCGGGTACGCGCATTCGCGCCCCTACCTGAAAAGGATAGATCACGACGGGCGGAGCGGGCATCCCCCTGGTCACCGGAGGAATCCATCGGTGCAAACATAACAACGGCGCCCAAATACAGTGTCCACAGGGAGACTAACACAATCCCGGCAGGGAGCAGATAGTTTTTCCAATAGATCTGAGAAGGGTGCATCACGATCGTAATACGCCCATGCCAATGCACATTTTTCACCTTTCCGAAATAAATTGCTTATTCTTCTGGTCACGTGCTCGACGCTTGCCCTCGCGCGCATGTGGAGTTAAACCACGCGCATGAACGATTCTCAAGTACGCACCCGGTTTGCCCCCTCTCCCACTGGTTACCTGCACGTGGGAGGTGCCCGCACGGCACTTTTCAACTGGCTCTTTGCCCGCAAGCACGGTGGTAGCTTCGTGCTACGGGTGGAGGACACCGACGAAGCCCGCAATACCGAGGAAGCCCGCCAGGCGATCTTCGAGGGGATGCAGTGGCTTGGTCTCGACTGGGACGAAGGCCCGCAGGCGGATGGCAGTTCATCGGGCGACTACGGTCCCTATTTCCAGAGCCAGCGGCACGCAGTTTATGATCAATGGTTTGAGCAACTACGCGCTGACAACCGCGTCTACGAAGACAAAGGCGCATGGCGGTTCCGGTTTGCGCGCAAGCCCGTCATCATGCGGGATTTGATCTGCGGTGAGGTCACTATCGACTACACCAACGAATCCAACACACCGGACATGGTCATCCGCCGATCGGACGGATCCTATGTGTTTCACTTTGTCAATGTGGTGGATGACATGGAAATGAAAATCAGCCATGTCCTCCGCGGCGAGGACCACCTGATGAACACACCGAAACACCTGCAACTCTTCGAGGCCTTCGGTGTGGAAGCGCCGCAATACGGACACATCCCGCTCATCCTGAACAAGGACGGCTCCAAGATGAGCAAGCGCGATACGGGTGCCGCTGTCGGGGGCTATGGCAAAGAGGGGTATCTCCCGGAGGCTGTGTTTAATTTCCTGGCTCTGCTTGGCTGGTCGCCGAAGGATGAATCCGAGGTGATGCCAGTCAGCGAGATTATCGAGCGTTTCAGCCTGGAGGGCGTCAACCGGTCGCCTGCAAAATTTGATGTGGAAAAGTGCGAGTGGATCAACCAGCAGCATCTGATGCAACTGAGTGCCGGGGAATTTGCTGCCGCAGCCGCTCCCTACGTGCAACAAGCCGGCATTGATCTCCCGGAGAACTTCACCGCCATTGCCGCCTCGGTGCAGGAAAAAGTGAGACGGCTCGCCGAGGTCCCCCCGGCCATCGCCTTTTTTCTCGAACTCGAATTTGACCGGGAAACATTAGATAAGGTGCGGAGCCAGGAAGTGGCCAAAGACTTGCTGGAAAAACTTGCAGACGCGCTCACCCTGATCGATGATTGGTCGCAAGCCAAGGAAACCATCGGCGCCACCGCCAAGGCCCACGGAGCCAAACCCGGACAGTTGATGTTCCCGACCCGGGTGGCGCTCAGCGGACAAGCCGGCGGGCCCGACCTCGGAGCCATCCTCGAAATCCTCGGCAAAGAAGAATCCATCCGCAGAATCAGGCACACCGTGTCGGTTCTCTAATTTCCAGATGACCATGAAAGACGTCTACCAGGTTTCCGATCTCTCCAGCCGCAGCACCCTTGACCAGGGGGCGGACAAACCCGCGCGCCTTGCGGTGATCGGATGCCCCGTGGCACACTCGGCATCACCGGCGATGCATCAGGCCGCGCTCGACGCGCTCGGAGTGGACGCACGCTATATCCGACTGGAAGTAGCGCCTGGACAGGTTGCCGAGGCGGTCTCGCGGATGCGGGACCTCCAATTTATTGGCTGCAATGTCACTGTCCCCCATAAACTCGAAGTCATCGACTGCTGCGATGATCTCAGCGAGGACGCCCGCGCGCTGGGTGCGGTCAATACGCTTATTTTTGGCGATCTGCTACTCGGTCATAATACGGATGCCCCCGGACTTGTCCGAGCGATCCACGAGGACTTCGGCATCGACCTTGCCGATCTGAAAGTGATGATCGTTGGTGTTGGCGGCGGTGCCGGCCGTGCCGTGGCCACCCAATGCGCCCGCATCGGTTGCGCCCAGCTCTGGCTGGTTAACCGGACGCTGGAAAAGGCCGAGGATCTTGCCAAACAACTCCTTGCCTTCGGTGACCAAACCCAGCGCCTGGAAGGCCCCGGGGAAAAACTCTACGCCATGACCCCGGACGACCCCGCCGTCGTGGATGCCGCCGGTCACGCCGACCTCATTATCAATGCCACGTCGCTGGGACTGCGACCGACCGATCCCCTGCCGCTTGCCCGTGGATGCGTTCAGCCACATCATCTGGTCTATGACATGATCTACAACCCAGCCAGCACGCCATTCCTCAAGCATGCTCGGTCGGTGGGAGCCCGCACCGCCAATGGCTTGTCCATGCTCCTGCACCAAGGGTCACTTGCCTACGAATGCTGGTTCCCAGGAACTGATCCGTTAGACCACATGAGACAAGGGTTACTCACCCCCCTTTAAATCGTCCTCCCGGGAGACTTCCGCGGCTGGCTTTGTCTCGATGCCATACCAGTCATTGGCGAGGATGCTGACCAATTCCATGTAGGCTTCCTCACCCTCCTTCTTGTGGAGTCACATCCTCACTCTCACGCGGTGGTAGCGGTGGGGGTCCAGATTTCCGATGGTGAGTCCAAACGCATCCTTCTCCATATGGTCCTCGCTATCCAGCATCCTTTGGATTTTCAGCCCCGGTTTGCTCTCGATGGGAACTCTCACGCTTTTCGAAGCCATGCCGGTGATTTAATTTTTTGAATAATTTCCCGGCTTTTAAAAAACGACAATCTTTTCCTTCCGTTCAAAATCCTCGTCGGTGTCACGGACACGCATGTAGAGGCGATAGTCACCCTCGTCGCCGTCACGCCCCGACATGAAAAGCGACCATGGCCGGGCATCATAGCGCACCAGCGATTTCCAATCGATTTTCCACCCCTCGTCATCCTCGATAAAAATCGCCTCAAACCTCTCGCCCAGGCTATTCCGACAAAGGGCACCGATGACTTTCTTTCCGGGGACATCAAGTAACTCTGCCGCGATGATCCGGATGTTGCTGCGTGTTGATGAGAAGCTGGGATTACTCTGGTAGTAGCGGTTCATCACCCCGGACAGTTTGGCTCCCTGGTAGACATATTGCGCCTTGCCGGCAGCGGTGGGTGCGTTCAAAAAGGACGTCATCGTCTTTTCGCAGTAAGGCGTCGATGCGCTCACCACCATTCTCCGTTTCTTTTCCTCAGCCTTGGCTAAAATTTTCTGGCGCTCGGCGTCCTTCCGCTGAACCACGGTGCTCGAGTCATCCTCCTGACCAAAGGAGTATACCAATACGACCACCACGAGCATAGCGAGCACCCAGGCACCAATGATCGTGATTACTTTCCGGCTCTTCTTCTGCTTCCGTTTGCTACGCTTGACGCGACCACGTCGTTGTTTGCCCTCGGCCTCCAGAGTGGCCTCGTAGATTTCCTGCGTATCCTTGTTCACCCCGTGAAGGGCGCGGGGCGAAATTGGCTGAGGGGTTCCATCACGCACAACCTGCGCAAGGGACTTGTCACGCTTCGTCCTTGCAAGGATTTTACCCGTCGGAGGATTACCACAAACAGGGCACCTCTGGTCACGGGCCTCCCGGATCGAGGATTCAAAAAGGGTTCCACATTCGATGCAATGGTAATGTCCTCGGGTTAAAGCTTGGATTTCTGTAGCCATAAGATGTTAGGGTGTTACCCACTCGGTATGTACTATTCCCACTAATTCCAGCTGAGATGGCAAGGCATCTTTTTGATTACGTCGTATTCGCACAGTCACCCGCAAGTCATTTTTAAGGGCAACGACAAACCGTCCGTGGTCGAGTAGTTTCCTCAGCTCAAGATCCAGAGGTGAGTCACGGGCCGTGTAAGCCCATACATAGTGGGAATTGTCCGCCGATATCAACATAAAGGCAGAGTGCTCACGGTCATTGTATGGCCCTGCATAAAATTCGTCTCGACGGCGCATCATGCAGCGGACCATTACCGGCTCCGTGTAGAGGGGCGCAGGAAGCACCGCGGGTGATCCCGACTGCGTTTCCCGGGCATCACGCGTCAACCGGGAGATACGGGCCTGCTGTTCCTTAAGCGTTTTTTTGATGGTTTGCAGTGAGACCTCCGACCATGCCGTGGTCGCCTGCCAATCGAGCTTCAACTGCTCCCCGTCGCGGGTGAAGTAGGCCCGAAACGGCATGAAATCAGCATCCATACCGTCGAGTGTCAAGAAGGCCGTATCCTCCGTGTGATCGATCATCCATGCCTGGTCCTCCGCTTCATCCAACCGGGGGGAGAACATCACCTCCCCCTGCTTGGCCCTCTTGAGATAGGCCTCAGGTTGGCGCACCCACTCACTACGCGCCCTGTCATCAGGGGCGGACATAAAGGCGCTCAGGACAGCATTGGCTTCGGTGACAATTTTCCCGGCACGGTCGTGAAACCACTTTTCAGGGCTTCCCTCATGTAGGGCATCGCTTCCGTCGTCCGCTGGCACCTGGGTTACTTCCTGAGCCTCATCACCATCAAACCAGCTCTCAATGGCCAGGCCACCGAGCAGAATAATTGCAGCGCAGACGCCCGCAACCGAAACCCACCATCCGGGTGAAATCCCCTTGCCCCACTCCTCCTCCTGCCTTTCGGCTTCATCGGGGCGCTCCTTGAGTTCTTCAAATTTTGCCTGATCAACCTTAATCCGCTCCTTGCCGGGATTCACCTCACATTCGAGTCGCTCGATTTCCTCTTCCGGTGCCGCCCCGTGCACTGGCTTTTCAGCGCGGGTCGGCACGACACGTGGCTCCGGTACAATAACCCTGGGTAGATCCGACCCGACCTCTTTGGTCTCGGATATGATCAACTTCGCCCTTCCCTTGTCGATCACCGTGGAACTCGAGTGCGTTGTTTCGCAAGGCTGCTCCCCATCGGAATCATCCTTTTCCCCGGTGATATCATTCTGGGACGCCTCCTTCTCCCAGACCTGATCGTCCGCTTCCCCGTCCAC
>JARFRT010000128.1 GCA_029287105.1 Akkermansiaceae bacterium
AGATGTGTATAAGAGACAGGAGCAAGGCGTCTTCCGGGTTGATTCGGAGAAGATGACTGCTCACTTTATGCCGGTCACGGTGGGCGTGATGAATAACGAATTTGTGCAAATCATCGAGCCTGAACTTTCCGGCTCAGTCGTCACGATGGGACAATACCTGCTGGAAGATGGCGGCGCGATTACACTGCCAGGATTGTTGAACAGGGATGCCGCGTTGTCTGCATCCAACAGCACATCATAGATCTGCAGATCATCGAGCAACCCCTCGAAGTCACGGTCCATGGCAGCGCGGCTACCCAGATACAGCGTGTTGTTCAGCTTGCTCCATGAGTCTCCAGTTTGCGTTTTCGACAAGGCTCCATCAACATACCATTTCGTCGTGCCACCCCCGCTGGCAGCGTGTGTCACCAGATTGTGGTGCCAGACCCCTCGGCTGACGACCGTCTCACCGAGGCCGGGGCTGCCGTTGGAAATGGCGCCGGCGTAGTTGTTAGAACTAAACCTTCGCAAAAAAATTTCGTCGTATCCCGAACTCGATCCGGCGGCAAGGAAATAGCCGGAATTGGCAGGCGAAACAGGTGAGAACTCCCAGAACGAAATCGAGAATTCAGCACCATAAATGACGCTGTTGGGGATTGTGGCGGCGTCATTCGCCCCGTCGAAAGCAAGGGCACCACCGATCTTGCCGTTGGTCGTCCCCGCAGCAGCATCACCCACAGCGGTAGCGTCCCTGAATCTAACTGAGTCCTTCAGATCACCGTCGAACTTCCAGTGCCCGATGAGTCCCATCGTCTCTGGAGTTTCCAGATAGTCGATACTGTCATTTTGTGTGGCACTGGTACCGCCGTCGTTCCTTGCCTTGATATACACCGTCTTAGTTCCGTAGCCGGAAGACAGCGTGAAGATCGGCGTGCCCGTGTAGGCCTGCCAGCTTGCTCCGGCAAATCCTGAGTCCTCGCTGGCCATGTATTCGTCAGGAGCGTCACCGCTCGTCACGTGGTTGAGAGTCACGACTGGATCGAACGTTTCTGTATTTCCATTGTTGATGCTCAGCGAGCTCAGCGTCGGTGAATCCGGCAGGATGTAGTCAATGCTGTCATTCTGAGTCACGCTTGTACCGAGGGGATTCCTGACTTTCATATACACGGTCTTGGTTCCGTAACCGGAAGACAGCGTGAACGTCGGCGCACTCGCGTAGGCTTGCCAGCTTGCCCCTGTAAAGCTGGAGTCCTCACTGGTCATGTATTCAGCAGGAGTGCCGCCGCCCGCCACGTAGCTGAGCGTCACCACTGGATCGAAAGTCTCCGCGCTTCCGCCATTGATACTCAGCGAAGTCAGTATCGGAGGGGCAGAAAAAATACCCATGGCCGGGAGTATCATGTTTTCCCGCACGTCATCGGAGACGATGTGACCGACGTGGGTCGCGTCCGAGTGAAAATCCCAATTCCCTTCACCGAGGGCATCGACCTCGCCCGATACAAAATCATCATAGGTCTCGAAACTGTCCCCGTAGAAACAACAGGTGTCGTAGAAATTAAGAATTTGAATCTGATGACGTCCCGGGCCGTATCCTCCCAGAGCGAAGATCTCCAGCCAGCTCGCCACGCCGTCGGCGGTGTCCTTAATTGTATCGACGTCGGGGCCGTCGACTTCTGAGTACAGCGGGGCATAGGTCTGCTCCGTATCGCCCGCCCCGCCATTATACGATCGCGCATACAGTGGAGAGGCCCCGGCAACAGGAAAGGACAGATCAATGCGCGTATCAACGGCTGCGGCCATGTGCGTGGTCCAGCCACCACCTGACTTGCCAATCATGGTAACGTCCTGAGCTGCAGGGTGCTGACTCAGGAAGTAATTGATCGACTGGACAACGGGCTCAATAAATAAGGCGAACACGCCTCCCTCCAGCGTATCCTTGTAAGTAAACAACCCGGTGTGATTGGACATCAAGTGGGTCGAGCCGTCCGGTTTGATGAGTGTCCGGCCTGTGGTCGTGTTGTTGCGCCCGTTCATCGGCTGGTCCAGTTGAATGACGTGGATCCCCTCTTCGAGCAGCGCATTGACCATGGCCGCATTGCCGGCGTCCAGCCCTAGATCGCTCTGATGCCCCGTATGTAAAATAGCCAGTCGGCCAGTGGGTAGTGGCGAGGATGGCGTCAGCAAGTAGCCCGTGCTCGGCAGGCTCCAATCGCCTGACACCGGATCGGGAACCTTGATGTTGAAATCCAAACGAGAGACCGCTGAGACGAGAGACGCGTCCACAGGAGACTTGACCAACAAGTCCGCGGGAAAAGCCAGCCCACTGGTTACCGCAGGCATGGCGATGGTCGGCAGGCCGTCGGTCCAAATGTAGTTGATGAGTTCCTGGCGCTTGGCATCCGCCTCGGCCGGGGTGGTGAAACGGATCTGTCCGGATGGATCATAGCCCACAAGATCCGGATGCAGCGCGGTGGCTGGAGCGGAAAGACCTAACAAAATACTGAAACCGAGGAAGGCTCGCGTCACACGTCTGTGGCAAAAGCGAATGGATTGTTTCACGCTGGATGCATGTGCTTTGCTGTTCAAATTACCAATCATCTTGATTCGTTTGGTTGTCATTTTTTGCAAAAAACCCACCCCCTCGCCTCTTTGAAACGGAGGGTGAATTTGCTGATTGATCATATCTTCCCACCCCCGGAAATGGGGAATAGGGCAGCTATGAATAATAAACTGAAACGACGCCGGACTAATTGCGACGGCGGAAGATCAAAGCGAGTCCACCGAGGCCAAGCAGGGCGGTGGTGGTGGGTTCAGGAACCACACTACCCGGATTCGCGGTCAGGAATGCCGCGTCGGCTAAAGTCAGCGTCTCGTCGTAAACCTGCAGGTCATCGAGCAAACCTTCAAAGTCACGCGCCAAGTTCTCCCGGTTGCCAAGATACAGATTGTTGTTCAAAGTGGTCCACGTGTCTCCAGTTTGGGTTAGAGTCAAGGCTCCATCAACATACCAAGTCGTCGTGCCGCCCCCGCTGGCAGTGTGTGTCACCAAGCTATGATGCCAGACCCCTCGGCTGACGACCGCCTCACCTAATCCGGGAAAGTCGGCGGAAACGGCACCGGCGTAGGAGTCAGAGCCGAACCTCCGCAGGTAAATCTCGTCGTATCCCACGCCCCCCGAGCCAGCGGCAAGCATATAGCCCGAAGCAACGGTCGCATCTGCAGGCGAGAACTCCCAGAACGAGATCGAGAACTCGGCTCCGCTAATGACGCTGCTGGCGATGAAGGCGGCGTCATCTACTCCGTCGAAGGAGATGGCGCCCCCGATATTGCCGTTGGTCGTGCCCGCAGCCGCATCACCTACGGCGGTGGCGTCAAGAGATCCAACTGAATCCGTTAAATTTCCGTCGAATTTCCAGTGCCCGATGAGAGCGGCATCGGCCGTCCCAGCCAACAGGCCGAGGCCAGTGATCGAAGTGAGGGCCAATATGGCATGTTTTGTTGTATTCATAATTTCTTGTTGTTTTTTGTTGTTTTTTGTTGTTGTCTTTGGTTGCATGCGTGGTTGCACACGAGGCCAAAAATCTAGGGCTGCAGATTCCTGCGAGTCTCATAAGCTAATGGCCTCCTGGGGAGAAGGTGTGACATGTTTTCAGCTTTTTTTTAAAGGGATCGGAGAAAGGGGGAGATTTTTGTCACACTTGCGGGATCGAGAGGC
>JARFRT010000186.1 GCA_029287105.1 Akkermansiaceae bacterium
TTTCAGGTCGGGGATGAGGTGCCGGTCGGCGGTCTCATGGATGATGGTTTCGACGGCGATCCAGCCATCTGCGGCGAGGGGGCTGACGGTAGGACGGCGGAGGGAACGTAGGCGGTCGAGGACCTACTGCCAGGACTTTTCGGGGAGGTTGAGCTTGAGGCCGACCTTGTCCCGGGCGGCGAGGGCCCCTTGGATCATGAGGACGATCCGCTCCATTTTGGCCCGCTTCCACTCGTCGGCGTAGGCTTGTTTGGAGGAATAAAAGTGGGGGAAGGAGCTCAGGAGCTCATCGACGATGCGCAGTTTGTTGGCGCGGAGCGAGGAGCCGGTTTCGGTGACATCGACGATGGCATCGACGAGGTCGGGGACTTTGACCTCGGTGGCGCCCCAGGAGTATTCGACATCAGCGGTGACGCCGTGTTTGGCAAGGTAGTTCTGGGTGATTTCCACACCCTCGGTGGCGATGCGCTTCCCCTCGAGGTCCTTGACGCTCTGGATGGGCGAGTCCTTGGGGACGACCAGCACCCATTTGGTCGGGCGCACGGTGGAGCGGGAGTAGGGGAGCTCGGCGAGATCGACAAGGTTGTCCAGATGCGCCGATGCCCAGTCGAGGCCGGTGATTCCACAATCGATGAAGCCTTGGGCGAGGTAGCGCCCGATTTCCTGGGCCCGGATGAGGTAGATATCGAGGTCGCCGTCGTCGGAATCCGGGCGGAGGCCGCGGTCGGACATGTAGACGTTATATCCCGCCTGCTTCAGGAGATCGATCGTGGGATCCTGAAGTGAGCCTTTGGGTAATGCGATTTTGAGTGTGTTCGACATAAGACCGGGTGGTGACGGGCGGCTTGTTTAGCTTCAAAATCACAAGAATCAACGCGAAATTTTGCAATTAGGGATAATAATGGCGCAGAAGGGTGGAAAAGGGCGAAAAAGTGGGCTGATAGGGTGATTTGACATGTTTCGGGCTTGCCGCAGTGGGCACATACGTGGATTCTGCGCGCGTAATGAATCAAGAAATTCTCGCTCAAGCCGCCAACGAGGCCCGTGGCCTTGCCATCGATGCCGTTCACGCATGTTCATCCGGTCACCTCGGCCTGCCCTTGGGCTGCGCCGAAGTCGGTGCTGTCCTTTTTGGCGAGAGCCTCAGCTATAACCCGGATGCGCCCAAGTGGTTGAACCGTGACCGCTTCGTTTTGTCTGCGGGTCATGGCTCGATGTTTATCTACAGCTGGCTTCATCTGTCCGGCTACGCCGTATCGCTTGATGAAGTGAAAGCGTTCCGCAAGCTGCACAGCATCACCCCGGGACATCCTGAGTTCGACGAAACTCCAGGTGTGGAGGCAACCACCGGCCCGTTGGGGCAGGGGGTGGCCAATGCCGTCGGCTACGCGCTCAGTGGCAAGCACGCCGCCGCCAAGTACAACACGGCCGAGCACACGATCTTCAACCATCACGTGGTGGCCTTGAATGGTGACGGCTGCCTGCAAGAGGGCGTGGCCAAGGAGGCCATCGCCTTTGCCGGCCACAACCAACTGGATAACCTGATCCTTATCTACGACAGCAATGACGTCACACTTGATGCCATGGCGGACGTGTCCCAGAGTGAGGATGCCGAGCTGTATTTCACCTCGCAGGGGTGGGACGCGGTAACCATCGACGGCCACGACCTCGCCGCAGTGGCATCCGCCCTGAAAACTGCCAAGGCAGATGATAATGGTCGCCCCAAGGTGATTATTGCCAAGACGGAAATTGGCCGCGGTATCCCTGAGGTTGCCGGAACAGCCAAAGGTCACGGCGAAGGTGGTGCCAATTTTGCCGAGTCCGCCCGCAGGGGGCTGGGGCTTCCGGATGGCTCGTTTTATGTTTCCGAGCAGACCAGAACCTATTTTGCCGAGCGCAAACAAGCCGGGCTTGCCGGGTTTGAAGCCTGGAATGCCACTTACACCGCTTGGGCTGCGGCGAACCCGGCACTGGCCGAGGAACTGTCCTCCGGAGTTGCCAAGGCGGTGCCTAGCGACCTGCTCGACCGTATCCCCGAATTTCCGGCCGACTACAAAAATGCGACCCGCGCATCCGGGGGTGACGTCATCCAGGCGGTGGCCGCGGCGATGCCTGGCTTGATTACCGGTTCTGCCGACCTCTACGGGTCGACCAAGAATTACATCAAGGACGGTGGCGACTTTGGGGCGAAGAATTTTGCCGGACGCAACATCTGGTTTGGTATCCGTGAGCATGCGATGGGGGCGATCTGTAATGGTATTGCCTACGATGGCTTGTTCCGCGCATCCGGTGCGACCTTTGCCGTGTTTGCTGATTATTTGCGCCCGTCGATCCGTCTTGCCGCGTTGGCCAAGTTGCCCGTGACCTATATCCTCACCCACGATTCGGTGGGGGTGGGTGAAGACGGGCCAACCCACCAGCCGGTGGAAACGGTGAGCGGGCTGCGTGTTATCCCTGGCCTTGATGTGTTCCGTCCCGCCGATCCCGAAGAAACGGCAGGTGCATGGGCGGCGTCGATGCACCGGACCGATGGGCCGAGTGCACTTTTCCTGACACGTCAGACAGTGCCTACCTATCATGAAGCATCCGTCAAAACGCGTCGTGAAGGCGCCTTTTATGGAGCCTATATCCTGAAGCCGGAAAAAGGTGAACTTACCACGATCCTCATGTCGAGCGGATCCGAGGTCGAGCACTGCATGAATGCGGCCGAAAAGCTGGGCGATGGTGTGCGTGTGGTTTCCGTGCCGTGCATGGAGCGGTTTGAGCGTCAGAGCAGCGCCTACAAGCAGAGTGTGCTGCCCTCATCCTGTTCGCGTCGTGTTGCCATCGAAGCGGGTGTTTCCGGCCTCTGGTGGAAGTATGTCGGCTTTGGCGGTGACGTCCTCGGAATCGACCGTTTTGGTATTTCGGCACCCGGTGACATTGTGATGGAGCAGCTTGGAATGACTGCCGAACATGTTGTCGAAGCTGTTAACGCGCTTGCCTAGTCTCTTCATACAAACCTATCAACAACCTTGAATCAAAAAATGAATATTGCGATCGGAGCCGACCATGGAGGTGTGGACCTTAAACATGCCATAGTGACTCACCTGCAAGCTGCGGGCCACAGGGTCAAAGACTATGGGACGAATGGCGGGGACTCCGTGGATTACCCGGATTTTTCCAATGCTGTCGCACGTGCTGTGGCCAGCGGGAACTTTGACCGCGGTATCCTCATTTGTAAATCGGGTGTGGGCATGTGTATGGCGGTCAACCGTTTCCGTGGAATCCGTGGCGCCAATGTCCGCAGTGTTTCCGAAACGGTGACTACCCGCGAGCACAACGACGCCAACGTCCTCTGCCTCGGGGCCGGGCATCTGGAAAACGACGGGGCGCTGGGGATGGTCA
>JARFRT010000187.1 GCA_029287105.1 Akkermansiaceae bacterium
AGGTTCCAGCGTGAACCTGACAAAATCCTCGGTCTCCTTCCCCTGCACCAGAACCTTCGGCCCTTTCTCATAAACCGTGACGTTGAGTTTCCCCTTCTTGGCCGAAAAATGCGCATACGGTTTTTCTTTGAAATCAAATCCCCCCTCTTCCAGGATCGCGCGGATCGTTTCCACATCAGCATCCTTGATCGGCATCGTGTAACTCGCCAGACTCATCGACCAAGCTCCTTTCCCACCCGCTCCCGATACCAACCCGCCAAGCGTAGCGTCACGGGCCCACCCGCCTCATGCCCGGATCCGAGCAGGCGTGCCGACTGCACTTCGCGCATCGAGCTTGTCAGAAAAACTTCGTCGGCGGCCTCCACATCAGCCAGCGTCAACGTGCACTCTTCCGTGGCAACATCGTGCTCCCGGCACAATTCAAGAACAATGGCACGTGTCACCCCCGCCAGACAACCACTCGCGAGCGACGGTGTTTTCACCACCCCCCCCTTGACGAGAAAAAGGTTCGACGTCGCCCCTTCGCAAAGGTGACCCATCGTGTTAGAAACCACCGCCTCATCGGCACCTGCCGCTGCCGCATGGCGCAAGGCCAGCACATTGCCGGCATACGATGCGGTCTTACACCCGGACAAGCCCGAGCGTTCATTGTGCAGAAACGGCACCGCAACAAGTCTCGCCACAGCCAGCGGATCAGGCATCGCCACCGCATGAATCATCACGTAGCCGCGGGCGCACTTGGCTTCGCCTCCCCCAGCCAGCGGATACTCACCACCACTCAATGACAGCCGTATCCTGGCCCGCCCCGACATCAGACCATTGGCGCGCAGCACCTCGCCAACCGCCGAGCCTAACAACTCAGCCGGGGGCACGTGTATCTCCAGCACCGACGCGGAATGGACCAACCTCTCGTAATGCCGCGCAAAACCAAACACCCTGCCGTCGTAACCAGGCATGGTCTCAAACACCCCCCAGCCCACCGCAAGACCCAGATCAAACGGCGACACGCGCACCTCATCGGCGGGCATCAGCTCGCCGTTTATCCATACTATGGCCAGGTCACTCATCGGCGTCCATTATCGGCGTTCCAAACTAACAGTCAAGGACACTCCGAAGCTGCATCACGGCATAGGTTATCTCTGCTGCCGTCAACCCAAACGGCGGCGTAAACGCAAGCACGTTACCCTCAGGACCGTCAGCCAGCATCAGCACACCGCGCCGCATCATCTTCCCAAGGATCCGGCCCGCCACGTCGCCCGCCGGCGAACCATCAGCATGACGAAGCTCGACACCGAGCATCAGACCCCGACCACGCACCTCGTGAATGAGCGGGCTGTTCAAGTCCTGAAGCAATCCCTTCAACAAACCCCCGTTCTCCAGGACGGCATCCCGTATCTTCTGCTCCGAATGCTTTTTCAAGGAGGCCACCGTCATCGCACACCCGACCGGATTACCGAGGAAGGTGCTGGTATGCAATGCCTCGCCATCGGACTCCGGCCAAGCATCCATCACCTCGGCCTTGCCGACACAAGCGGAAATGGGGTAACCACCACTCATCGATTTGCCGAGACAAATCATGTCGGGAACAACACCTTCCCATTCGCAGGCGAAAAGCTTCCCGGTCCGGTTGAAGCCGGTGAAAATTTCATCGAAGACAAGCAAGGCTCCATTCCGATCACACCAGGATCTCAACAGGGCGAGAAACCCATCCGGCGGCACGACCTTGCCTCCACGGCCCTGGATTGGCTCCACCAGGACGGCCCCGATTGCCCCTCCATCAAGACCCGCCAACTGCCCCTCCAACAAACGCATCCCGCCATCATCCGACGGAAAGTCAAGCAGCACCCGCAGAGGCGCCAACTGATCCTCAATGGGCTGGCGGAATTTCTCCATACCACTGCCAAGCAAGGCGCCGTAGCCCAAACCGTGATAGCTGTTCTTAAAGCAGGCAATCCCACTTTTCCCCGTCGCCACGTGTGCCGTCTTCAATGCCGTCTCGACCGCGTCAGACCCGGAGTTACTCAAGGTCGTCTTGCCAACACCCAGCCCCCAACGCTCATACGTCATGGCGGAGAGCCGTCGACACACGTCCACCTTCAACGCCGTCGGATGCACGTCACCCATGCCGTGAATCAGCGCCGTCGATTGCTCCCGCATCGCTTCCGCCGACCATCCATGCCCCAAACCCGCCACCCCAAACGCAGCGGTAAGATCAAGGAAACGGTTCCCATCGGCGTCCCACACATTCACCCCGTCCGCTCGCTGCCAAAACACCGGCCAATCGTCGGCCACATAGGTGACGTTACGACACTCGTAACATTTTAACTCCTTGGCTAAAGCATGCGACTTCGGCCCGGGGACCCCGCTGATCAACTTGGGAAGCATGGCAACCACCCTAGCCGCTCACACCCCCCTGTCCAGTCACAGCTTATATTCCTTTTGAGATTGCATCCCCGGCCGACAACGAATAACACCCTCCCGTTATGAATATCGACGTCGCTCAAATCCTCCAACAGATCACCACACTCGCCACCACCCACGGACTGAAACTCCTGTCCGCAGCCGTCGCGCTGTGGATCGGTTGGAAAATCGTCAACATCCTCTGCAAGGGGCTGCATAAATGGTTCCAAAAAACCGACTATGACGAAGCCCTGGAAACCTTCATCCACAGCCTGGCCTCCACCGGACTCAAGGTGCTGCTCATCATCACCTGCGCCGGCATCGCCGGATTCCCCACCACTTCCCTGGTCGCCGTGCTCGGCGCCGCCGGCCTCGCCGTGGGACTCGCGCTCTCCGGAACCCTGCAGAATTTCGCCGGCGGCGTGCTGATCCTCATGCTTAAACCTTTTAAAGTCGGTGACTTCATCGAAACCCAAGGCCACAGCGGCAAGGTCCGGAGCATCCAAATCTTCAACACCGTCATCAATACCGGCGATAACAAACGCATCATCCTGCCCAATGGCCCCGTCGCCACAGGCTCCCTGATCAACTACTCAGCCGAGCCCGAACGCCGCGTCGACCTCCTTTTCGGCATCAGCTACGATGACGACATCGACCAGGCAAAAAGCACCTTGCTCACACTCATCAAGGCCGATCCCCGCATCCACCAGGATCCGGAACCTCTCATCGCAGTGAAAGAACTGGCCGACAGCTCGGTCAACCTCGTCGTCCGCGTCTGGGCTGACTCCTCCGATTACTGGGGCATCTTTTTCGACCTTACCGAGCAGGTGAAAAAAACCTTCGACGAGAAAGGCATCTCCTTCCCCTATCCACAAACCGATATCCATCTGCACAAGGGAGAAGCGTAATCCGGCTTCATTGGCACCGACTGCCAACCTGTCAC
>JARFRT010000190.1 GCA_029287105.1 Akkermansiaceae bacterium
GATGTGTATAAGAGACAGGTAGAAAATCGGGGCATCCGGTTGGTGGGCGCGTGCCTTTTTCCAGACACACACAAACAGGGCGACGACTTCCTCCGGCGACTTGTCGTTTTTAGCACCCGTGATGTCATTGCCCACAAAACAGACCAGCGCCCGGAACTTGTGCGGCTTGATCAATCGGTCGGCAAAAATTGCCACATCCGACCACCGGGAACCCCCGAAGCCACGCCGGATCGGGTGGTAGGGTGCCATGTCGGCGGCGATCTCGTCCCATCGTCTGATACTCGAGCTCCCGATGAAGAGGATGCTGTGATCGGGGTGCTTTTCCGACTGATCGAGTGCCTCGAGTCGGGTGATGGCCTGCTCCCACTTTTTGACCGACTGTGCCCGGTATTTTTCCAGGTTGATGTCGTCCTGAGCCAGCGCGCACAGGCTGGTTAGCAAGCCCATCATCAGGCTCATGTACAATCCTAGTAATTTTTTATCACGCATTATAATTATGGGGTTGAGTGGCCCGATTTCCCGGTTCCTGATCGGACACATATACGTGACCGCTGCCGCGATTCTATCGAAGCGGAGCGCTATTTATTGGCCCCTATCTACCACAGATATCAGGAGGCTTGGATCGCTACTCCGTTTTTTGATCGCGAAAAAAGACGAAATGCGCGAATGGAAGACTTGGGTTGCCGAGGGACAGGAGTGTCCCTCCTCCCTAGGCCTTCGGCCCGCGAAGCGGGTTGATAGGGAGAGTGGACACTCCTGTCCACTGCGGAGGATGTGTGAAGTAGCTTGTCTTACTTGGAGTTTTGTTTTTGGAGTTTAAAACTTAAAATTTAGACCCCAGGGGCTTGGCTTGCCCCTTCATTTCTTTTTCTTCTTCGCGGTGATGGACTTGATGAATTCGATCTCGGAAGGGATGTGGGGTGTGCCGTCGGGTTTGAGCACGTCGTGGTGCCAGAGTTTGGGCTCGGCGGTGAATTTTCTGCGCCATGACGCCCACGGGTACTGGGTCTGGATTTTACCGGCAACCAACCCCCAGTTGTAGGCGCCGATTTTGTTTTTCTTGAAATACGGCAGATGGTCCTCGAAGCGGCTGCCATTTCCACGTGCGAGGTATTCGGTGCAGAGTATCGGCCGGCCGTAGGGTTTGAGTGAGCCGACGCGTTCGGCAGTTCTGACGAGGGGTTCGTAGATGTGGAATGATAGCACATCCGAGTTATTGACCATGAAGCGGTTCAGCGCGGTTGCCTTCGGGCCGATCCATTCGTTGCTCCAGACGGCGCTGGTCAGCGGCTGGCTCGGGTTAACTTCGCGGGCCCAGGAGAACATTTTTTCAATCAGCAGCAGGCACTTCTCCTCCTTCTGCGCGGTGTTCATCTTGTCCTCTTTGCCATCGTTGCCCGGTTCGTTGTAGAGGTCCCAGAGGAGGACGCGTTGATCGTCCTTGAAGCGGCTGATCACCCCGATGAAATACGGTTTCAGCGAGTCGTGTTTTTTGACATCGCGAAGAACCTCGATATGGGGCGACTGCACCCAACCGGAGTTGTGCAGGTGGGGTATGGGCTCGGGTTGTTTGCCGAGTTTCGGATGCGGGTTCCACACGCTGTCGCACAAGACGAGCATGGTCTTGATGCCACGTTTGTCGGCGATACCGAGAAACTGATCGACACGTTTCAGAAACCCCTCGCTGTCCTGCTGCCAGAGTAGGTCGTGGAGGTAAACACGGACCGTGTTCATGCCGATGCCTGCGGCCCAGCCGAGTTCGCGGTCGATGGTTTGCGGGTCGAAGGTGTCCGCCTGCCACATCTCGAGCTGGTTGATCGCGGTGGATGGCGTAAAATTGCACCCGACCAACCACGGCTGCTGTTTATACCAGGTGTTCGCCTTTTCAACCGACCACCGACCGGGCAGTGTCAGGTTCCCTTCGGCGGCTTTCATCACGCTTGCACTGAGCAGGAGGGCTCCGGTCAGGACGAGCGCGATCTTCGATGGTAATCGGGTAAGCATATTCATTTCTTGTTTGATGTTAAACCACGTTCGTTGAGTTGGATGAAAAGTTGGGGCAAGCGGTGGATGTCACCGGGGACACACAGACGAGCAACTGAATATTCGCTAAAACCAGGGATCGGTAAAGGGTGGAAATC
>JARFRT010000298.1 GCA_029287105.1 Akkermansiaceae bacterium
GATGGTGCGGAAGCGGACGATTTTTTTCTCGACGACCTCGTGGTCCTGGACGGTGACGAAGTCGGTGACGGCGAGCAGCGAGCCGTTGCGTTCGAAGACTTCGCGTTCGTGGGAGAAGTAGATATGCGGCAGGTCGATCTGTTCCTTCTTGATGTATTGCCAGACATCCATCTCGGTCCAGTTCGAGATCGGTAACACGCGGAAGTGTTCGCCGTGGTGTTTGCGGCCGTTGAGGATGTTCCAGAGTTCGGGACGTTGGTTTTTCGGGTCCCAGGTGCCGAAATCGTCGCGGTGGGAGAAGAAGCGTTCTTTGGCGCGTGCCTTTTCCTCGTCGCGGCGGCCACCGCCGAGGGCGGCGTCGAACTGGTGTTTCTCGATACCGTCGAGCAGGGTGACGGTCTGCAAGCCGTTGCGGCTGGCGTTCACGCCTTTTTCCTCGGTGACGCGGCCTTGATCGATCGAGTCCTGGACGCTGGCGACCACCAGGCGGGCGCCGATTTTCTCCACAAACTGGTCGCGGAAGACCATGGTCTCGGGGAAGTTATGGCCGGTGTCGACGTGCATCAGGACGAAGGGGATTTTAGCCGGGGCAAAGGCTTTGTAGGCCAGGTGGGCCATGACGATGGAATCCTTGCCGCCGGAAAACAGGAGCACGGGGTTCTCGAACTGGGCCGCCGTTTCGCGGAGGATGTAGACGGCCTCGGACTCCAGATGGTCCAGGTGACTGAGTGTGTAGTTAGACATGATGTGTTAGCTGGGTAAAAAATGAATCAGGCTGAAATGGCGGGTCGGATGGCTTCCAGCAGGGCAAAGACGCTGTCCTCGACCGACTGGTTTTCGGTTTCGATCACGAGGTCGGGGGATATGGGTTGTTCGAAGGCGCTGTCCTTACCGGTGAAATTCTTGATTTCGCCGACGGCGGCCTTGGCGTAGAGCCCCTTGACGTCGCGTCGCTCGCACAGGGCATAACTCGCGTTGACGAAGACCTCGTAATAGTCGTCGCCGATGATATCGCGGGCGAGGTCGCGCAGTTCGTGGCGGGGTGTGATGACGGAAACAAAAGTGATGATCCCCTGTTGGGCAAAAATGCGGGCCACGTGAGCGGCACGGCGGATGTTCTCGCGCCGATCGTCATCGGAGAAGCCCAGGTTTTCATTGACCCCGGTGCGTAGGTTGTCGCCGTCGAGGATGGTTGTCATCCGGCCTTGTTTGTGGAGCACCTTTTCCGCCGCGTTGGCGATGGTGGATTTGCCCGAACCGGAAATGCCGTAGAGCCAGATGACCAGACCTTTTTGCCCAAGCAGCTTTTCCTTGCTCTCGCGGGAAATCTGGCGGTCGAATTCCGGGTGGATGTGGTTTTGTTCTGAGTTCATGGTTGAAAAGTCGGGAAGTCGGGAAGTCGGGGAGTCGGGATTGGGGGTTAGGCGGTGGTGGTCTGGGCGTTGGATTTGCGGAAAATCCCACGCGGCACGAGTTGCCAGGCGCGCTCGTGCAGGTAGTAGATGGCGAGTTTGATAAAGAACTCGGCGGCGGCGATGGTGCCGGCGACGTTCATGTCCTTGGCGAGCAGCCATGCGAGCAGGAAGGTGGTGGTGGTCGCAAGGACGCGCCAGGTCAGGCCTTTCAGCACGCTGCGGGTTTTCGATTCTTTTTCAGTAGGTTGGCTCATGCTGTGACGGAGGGGTCGCGGGGCTGTTTCGGCACAAACGACGTTGTGCGGGCGCGACATGAGCTATCGGAGCCATTAATGCAAGAATTAAATTAGTGGTAAGTTGATCAACTTACTAATGTATTGTTTTTTTTACTTAGAAAAAAGTCATGAAGTCATGAAGTCGTAAAATGGGGATTAGGAAGTTGGGATTGGGAAATAGGGGGGAGTGCCGCTGGGGCGGCGGGAGGAACGGAATTCAGAGTAAGAAGAGATCTGCGATTGCTGATTTACGATTGTCGATTTTTGAGGTCGGAAGCTGGGAGTGC
>JARFRT010000327.1 GCA_029287105.1 Akkermansiaceae bacterium
GGTAGGAGTTGCATAAACGGAGATTTCTGTTTCCCGGGCATAGCCGTCACCCGAGGCATTGGTGCCTATGATCGTGAGTGGATAAACGCCGGGGGCTGTGGGTGTGCCGTGGACTTTCCCTTGGGAACCATCAAAGATCAGTCCGGGTGGGATACGGGAACCGCTACCTAGCCGGAAACTTGTGGCAACTGGGCTGGCGCTGAGTGTTAGGTCAAATGCGGTTGCCACGGTTGCCTCGATCCGTCTCGGAGTAGTCAGCTTCGGCGAGCTGGCATTAGGTAAAACATCCACACGGATAGACAACGTGTCCCGGTACCAACGAGAGCCACTGTATCTCGATCGATAATAGCTGCTGTAGGTTCGCCGAGTGTAGCCAGCGACGGAAGCTTGTTGGGTGCCGGTTTTAAGTGCCTTGATGGAAAAGGTGCCATTGGTATTAGTGGTATACTGTCCTTCGAGGACTCCGTGAGAGGCATACAAGCGGTAGTGAGAACCCACATTTCTTGCGATGGTTTGGAAAGTGGTGGTCTCATTTTGTTGCATGACCAAGTGGGAAGGTCCGATCATTTGCGGGGCGATGGAGTAGGGGTTTCTGATGTAGACGTAACCTGCTCGTTTGTCACCTGGGCCTGCTGCATTGCTTGCCCATAGTGCTACAGGATAGCGTCCATCATTCAGCAGGATGCCGCTGATGATGCCGGTCCTGGTATCGAGCGATAGCCCCTCGGGTAGCCCCTCCGCGTGGTATTGGAACCCGTCGGGCAGTGGATTGCCTACGCCGTGTGAGGGGAGGCCCGTGGCGAAAATTTGCTGGGTTACTTCATCCCCTTCGTATCCATTGATACTGAGCGACGTGACAATCGTGGGTGTGGTGATGCCCGCTTTGACGTGGAAGCAAATATCCAACGGAGGAGATGTTCCAGCACTGGTTGCCACTGAAATTTGGCTGATGAATTGTCCGCTTTTCGTCGGGATGCCGGAAATGATACCCGTGAATCTGTCCAGGGTTAAGCCGGGTGGTAAATTGTCCGCTCCGTAGGCGAGAACGGGTGATTGAAACGAGCCAATCTGGAAACTAAACGGAGTCCCTGTTTCTGCCACGGCCGATGGCTTGTTGGAGACGGAAGGAAGGGACGTGGCATTGGTTACGGTGATGGAAAGTTGGAATGGTGCGCTGCTGCCATAGCTGCTGACCACGACGATGGTGATGTCAAAGTCCCCAGCCACGATGGGGGAGCCAACGATTTTTTGGTTGATGGAATCATAGGCCAGCCCTCTTGGTAAGTTGCTGACTTGATACCCCAGATAGGTGTCACCTGCTTGCAACTGATGGGCGATGGGGTAATCGAAAGCGACTCCGACCTGACCATAGGCTTTTGGTGGGCTGATGACCTGTGGACGATTGAACGGTGAGTTCACCTGAAAAAAGACCTCCGTGAGAGGCCCTGTCCCTGTTGCATTGACCGCTGCTACAGTGGTCGTGAATGCGCCGATGCTTGTGGGGGTGCCATAAAGCTGGTGGGTGGATGGTTCATAGAGGATCCCAGGTGGCAGTCCGTTGACTTGGAGGCTGGTGACTGTTTGGGGGACTTCCAGATTAAAAACAAAAGCATCCCCTGCGACGAGCTCCAGGGTTGGGGTCGGCGTGATTTCGTCAAGATCCGGTGACGGCTGAATCAGAATTTCGATGACGCGGTAGGGACCATCAAGACTTCCCACAGAGGCCATGACTTTAAAGGTGTATAGTCCGAAAACTGTTGCAGTTCCAGAGATTGAGCCGGAGGGCGATAGGTTGAGGCCGGTGGGTAGGGTTCCCTGGAGTGTATAATTGTTTCCTCCGTTGGTTGAGCTTAGCTGCTTGGAATATAGTGTGCCCTGCGTTGCTTCAAGTTGTCCCGGGTCCGTGATTACTGGCGCATTGAGTGGTGCGACCACGCGCAAGGTCCAGAGTTGGGGCGCGCCCGACCCATTGGCATTTTGGCCAGTGACGCTGAAAGTGTAAGTTCCCGCTTGGGGTGCAGTTCCCGTGAGTCTCCCCGTGTTGCTGTCGAGCGACCAGAAACCGCTTGGGTTCCCCGCAGTCTGGTTGATACTGTAGGTCGTTGGTGAATCGGTTGCGGAGAATGTAAAGTCGATCGCATCACCCGAGTGGATGAGGCTTTCCGAGACACTGGTGATCTGTGGTGTGTTTTCAGGGGGGCCTACATGCAATTGTAGAATTTGTTCATCACGCTCACCACTGGCGTTTTCCACGCTGATCGTAATGGGGTAGGTGCCAATGGTCGTTGCGTTGCCGCTGATCTGTCCTGAGCCGGGATTGATGCCGAGTCCCGCGGGTAGGTTGCTAGCCGCGTAGGTTCTAGCTGTCTTCAGGTGGGTGATCAGGTATGAAAACGGTTGTGAGACCCGGGTGGCCGCAAAAAGCGGGCTGTTGATCTGAGGCCTGTTAGGGCTGGGGGAGATGCTCAGGGTGAGGGTGAAATTGCCTGTCCCGTTGGCGCTGGTGGCAGAGAGGTCGATAGTGAACTGACCTGTTGCCGTGGGTGTGCCGGAAATGAGCCCTGTAGCGGTGTTCAAACTGAGCCCGGCAGGAAGAGTGCTGCTCGTGTAGCTCGTAGGTGAGCCGGATGCAGCGATTTGGTATTGGAATGAGCTGCCGACCTGGGCACTCATAGAGGCTGAGCTTACGATGACAGGTGCTGGGGGAGCCAGATTTAGTGTGATGTTGGCCGTGCCTTCATAGATGCCGTTCTTGATGGTAAGGGTCACGGGGAACGATCCGCTTTGGGAGGAGAAACCTGAAATAACCCCCGTGGATTCATCAATCTGGATGCCATTGGGGAGGCCTGTGGCGCTGAAGAAATCAGGTGTGTGGGTGGCTGTGACTTGAAATAGAACAGGCTTGCCCGCGTTACCATTAAGAGTGTCAGGCGATGTCAACTCAGGGATGGGAAGCACGACGGTCACGTTGATCGTGTCTGACTCTGTTGAGCCATATTGGTTTAAAACTCGAACCCATACCTGGGTGTCGGCATTGACGGATGTCAGGGTGACGCTTGGGCTGTCTGTGCCTATGGGGTTGGTTTCGTCGCCTTTGGCTCCCTGGAACCACTCATATTCAAGGACTGGGTCTCCGGTTGCTTGGGCCGTGAGGGTGATGTTATCACCTAAGGGAACGGAGGTGACGGCTGGTAATGCTGTAATGACTGGCGGGGAGACGACTGGTAAACCAGCTCGGTAAATGTGGGTATTATGAACAGCGAAGGCAAACTCTGGATGGGTGTGTAT
>JARFRT010000347.1 GCA_029287105.1 Akkermansiaceae bacterium
TCCCCCGACGAATCCCGCGTCTACATCGCGGACACGGGCAAGGTCGGCAAGATCCGCGCGTTCGATGTGTTAGGTGATCAAATCGCAGCCAAGCCTGCCTTTGAAATCGACCTCCGCTGCGACGGCATGTGTGTCGACACCCGTGGCAACATCTACACCACTTCCAAAGGCGGGATCCACGTCTACGACGCTGACGGAAATAAGCTCGGCCTCATCCCCACACCCGAACACCCGGCGAACGTCTGTTTCGGCGGCAAGGACTTCGACACCCTGTACATCACCGCAAGGACATCGCTCTACGCGGTGAAGACGCTGGCCAGAGGGGCCCGTCCACCGAAAAAATAATGGCCACCGCCTACGAGGCAGACGGCCGGTTTTACGGCGTGTCAGGGGCCAATTCCATCATTTTCTGCCTGCACTACTGGCTTGCTGACTTCAAAAATTTCACGGTCGGTCATTTTCCCCTTGGTAAAACGAGCTTTGCTTTTCAAGGAGCCATTGTCGTGCCAAGCTTGAGCCAAGCCTTCGGTCAACCCATTGACTAAGGTCATCTCGACAGCCATATTCCCGTTTTTATGCCACATCCGCTGACGGCCATTGAGTTTTCCTTGTGCTATGTGTTCCTCCGACTTCTTGCTTCCTGCTTCGTACCAACGGGTGCGAAGCCCGTGTGAAATACCTTCGACAAAAAACTCTTCCACTTCGAGCTGACCGTTTTCAAAATACCCGACGGATTTGCCATGTGCCTGGCCGTCGACGATCTCAATTTTTAACTTCAGTTTTCCACTGGGAAAATTTTCAAAAAGCACGCCATCAAATGGATTGTTCTCAGCGGCGGCATAGAGTCGTCCATCCCGCAGGATCAGATCACGCTTCGCTAGTTCGCGCACAATCCTGGCCTGGTCAGGGTTTTCTTGGCGTGACTTCCACCACAGCCCGCCACCAATGGCTAATGCGATCAGCACAAAAAGGACGCAGCCTAAAACGTATTGCCTATTCGGCATGGAGTCTGAAATACTTCTGTTTTGAGTTTTCCTGAACAACGAAGATATCCACCATTTTCGAAGAATCCGCTAGATAATAGCTCTGCGTGTTCGACCCGTCCTCCTCAATTGAAAATGGCTGCGGCTTCGTCCAGTTAATCAGATCGCTGGAACAGGAAATGTGATAGGTTCGGCCTGTGATGGCTTGGAAATGGAGCTTGGCCACATCATTGGTTACAGAATCAACCGCAAAATGAAGTCCGTCCAGCGTTTCCAGAGCGTAGACACCCGTCAGAAATTTCCATAGGTTACTCATGCCGTTGCCGGAAAAGTCGGCATTCGGATCAACGTGGGTGAAATCGGTGAGTTTGCCCGTTGTGTCAGAATTAACCACATCCCACTGCCAAGCATCAGGAAGGCCATCATTATTGCTATCGACACCGAGCCAAAGATCGAGCCTCAGTTTCCCCGCAGGCAAGCCAACCGCCCAATGACTTCCAGCCGTGCTGACGTCCGGTGAATTCTGGCTGTTGATTTTATTTTCCCAGAGAGGAAGCGTAGCCGCGGCAATTTGCATCGGCACATAATTCACGCCATTGATCACCACGCGAATGGTAAAGGGCAACAATGGACGCATGGCACTGACATCGTAGAGCTGACTCGTTGTGCCTGAATCCATCGGCACCGAAAGCGAGTAGTTGATGGCTGGAGCGATCGACTGGTTTGTGGTCGATCTGACAATTTCCAAAGGAACCGCTCCTCCCCCCGAAAACCCAATCGTTACGTCAGAGCCATAACCGGTGCCACTTTGGATAATGCTAACACCGGTGACAACGCCATCGGTCAAAAGAGCCACCCCTACGGCACCTTTGCCAGTAGACCCGCTGAAGGTCACGGTCGGGGCTGAAGTAAACCCAGAGCCACCGTTGAGAATGGTGCCGCCCGTGATGCCTCCACCCGAGACCGTCGCTGAGCCATAAGCCGCATAGACACCACTCAGAATCACCTGGCCTTCACCTGTTGCCAAAGGATTGCCTCGATCATCCCTGACCGTGCCATAGATTTTGTAATGAGGCGCTGGAGGGAACGCATCAGCGGTGACGGTCAACAGACAGACCATCAAGGCGAGATAAAACGGGAGAGTTCTCATGTTAGTTACCAGAGTAGGAGTAGGTTTCGAGGTGGAGTTTGATATCCTTCACGGTGTTCAGGAAGGTTTCGATACCGAGATTCGGATCGTTCAGTAGAGTATTGCCAGGGATGACAATCTTCCACTCGCTATTCCATGCGGAGCGGCCAATCAGTCGTGAGTTCGTGAAGCCTTCACTATCTTGGAAGTTCGTGCCATCCGGCACGGCGCGGAACGCTTGGTGCTTACGTAGAGTGAAGGCAGGTTCTGACAACGATGCCGCTGAGACCCATGCGGGCTGTGAGGAGTAATCCGAGTTGGCAATGTTGAAGGGTAGCGGAATCGCTTGATCCTCCACATTCCAGGTGCGGATGGTGCTGGTGTCGCCCAGTGGCGGGGAGCGCATCGAGTCCGCGCCCACGGGGATCAAGTAGATATAAGGCGTTGCGCTCAACGCCTCTGCATCACCGAAGCTTGAGTCAGGACTCGACGGCGAGGACGCGCCGATGTCTGCCAGGGCACCACTGGTGGTGGTCGGCGAATCCATGCCGACGTAACCCACCAAGGCGATACCTGAGGAACGAATCTTGGTCGAGAACGAGCTGGGCGAGAAGGTATGGTCGCCACCTGCGAGTGGGCGTCCGAAGAAGTTGTAACCCGTGGCAATGGTGCTGGAAAATGGGATCACGATACCCGGCACGGCATTGCCGTTGGGGTCGGCGACCTGCATGCAGTAGCGTTTCACATCCGGGTCATCCAGAATGTTAGCCATCTTGTTTTCCGCCAGCACGTCTTTCCATTTCAGATCACCGTCGGCGCCAGGCAGGATACGTTCTTTCTCGGTGCGCAGCGAGAAGGTGGTGCTGTAACGATCGGGGTTATTAAAGCCTAGACGGCTCTGCACCACCGACCAGTCACCATTCAATTCCGCCAACACACCAGAGAGTCCGGGGTCGCCGGTGCTGGCTCCGGAGAACTGCGGCTGACCGTCCACCACCACACCGAGCGCTCGGGCTTGCACGATCTTCTCATAGAAGCCAGTAGCCGAGGCGTTGCCATCGACATCCAGAAGACCCGTTTCGTAGTCATAAGCACGAGCGGCCATGTAGGTGTAGCGGGCAGAGAGATCAAAGAGCGCATTGTAGCGCTCCAGAGCCTCGTCGCGGAAGGCCCGGAAGGCAAAGTCCCGGGTGCGGTAGCCTTGGATGAT
>JARFRT010000394.1 GCA_029287105.1 Akkermansiaceae bacterium
CCGACCCGGCCGGGGTCTGGCCGGGTTCCCTCCGTGTCACAGTGGGCTTCCGGGTTTTCCTTGGTCCAGCTCATGAACACTCCCATGAGCCCGACCATTTTTGTTGGTTTGTTCTTGGTATCCAACGCGTGTACGATCTCCGCCTCGCCATTGATTTTACCCCAGCGGTTCATCAGCATCATTTGCAGGGTCATCCGCAGCTGCGGGTTCTTCAGGTCTTCCAGGGAGAGCAATGCCTCGCGCACCTCCGCTTCGGAATAATCACGGGTAATTTCCCACACTTCGAACATCCCATCAAAATCCATACTGCCCATCGGGCTTTTTTCCAGATGATTCACCAGGGTCTTCATCGTCTGGCGCACATCCCGGGAACCGCGTTTTTGGGAGGTCCCGTGTTTAGGTGACGCTGGTGCTTTTCCGGTTCTTGTGCTGGGACGTGATGCCGGGCCGTTGAGCTGCTGGTTCTCACCATCAGTTGGGTAGGCGGATGTCTCGCCACGTTGACTCGTGAGACGGCCTCCGACAAAGCCGAGTGTAGTGGCGACGGCCAGGGATGCTCCTAGCCAGAAGTTTCCAGATAGTTTCATGGATACCAACATAAGGCTCTAACATGAAAACTTCAATGACAATCGGCTGGTTATTTTCTCATCACTTCGCTTTATTCCACGGTGACACTTTTGGCCAGGTTGCGTGGTTGGTCGATGGCGCAGCCGCGGATGCGGGCGACGTGGTAGGCGAAGAGCTGGAGCGCCACGGCGGCGGGGACCACGGCGGTGTAGTGCGGGCATGCGGGGATTTCGATGACGTGGTCGCAGGCATTGCGCGCTTCCCGGTCGCCTTGGGTGATGACGCCTAATACCGGTGCGCTGCGCGCTTTGCACTCGGCGACGTTGCCCAGCGACTTGTCCTGGCCCGGTCCCTCGTTGAGGAGGGCGACGACGGGCATGTTTTCCTCCAGCAATGCGATCGGTCCGTGTTTGAGTTCGGCTGCGTGGTAGCCTTCGGCGTGGATGTAGGAAATCTCCTTGAGTTTCAGGGCGCCTTCGAGGGCGACGGGGAACATGTACCCGCGGCCGATGTAGAATGCGTTGTTGAAGTGGGCGTAGTGGGCGGCCACTTCGGCGATCTGATCGTTGCTGGCCAGCACCGCCTCGACCAGTTCCGGGAGCCTTTCGATCTCCCGGGCGATCTGGAGACCCTCCTCACGGGAGAGGCGGTGGGCGCGGGCGAGTTTGAGTGCGATCATCAGCAGCACGCAGACCTGGCTGGTAAAGGCCTTGGTGGAGGCGACGCTGATTTCCGGGCCGGCGTGCAGGTAGATGCCGCGTCCGGTCTCGCGCGCGATGGTGGAGCCGACGACGTTGACGAGTGCAGCGACCAGCGAACCTTTGTCGACGGCTTCACGCACGGCGGCAAGTGTATCGGCGGTCTCGCCGGACTGGCTGATGGCGAGCACCATGTCGCGGCTGCCGACGATCGGGTTGCGGTAGCGGAACTCGGCGGCTTGTTGGACTTCGGCGGGGATGCCGGCAAAGTCTTCGATGGCATATTCGCCGATAAGCCCGGCATTCATCGAGGTGCCACAACCGACGATGAGGAGGCGTTGGATGTCGACGAGTTCACGGGGGGTGAGGTTGAGCCCGGAGAGGATGGCGGTGCCGCGCCTGGTGTCGAGACGACCGCGGATGGTATTGCAGATGGCTTCGGGTTGATCGAAAACCTCCTTGAGCATGTAGTGCTCGTATCCGCCTTTTTCGGCGGCGTCCGCTGACCAGTCGATTTCCGCGGGGGTGCGTGTCACTGAGCCGGAGTCGAGGCTGCGGATATCCACCTGGCACCCTTCGATGCGTGCGATGTCGTTATCATCGAGGTAGATGGCCTGACGGGTGTGGGTGATGATGGCGGAGGCGTCGGAGGCGACGATGGTTTCGTCTTCTCCGAGGCCGATGACAATGGGCGAGCCGCGACGTGCGACGACCAGTATGCCGGGTTCATCGGCGGCCATGCAGGTGATGCCGTAGGTGCCCTCGACCTCTTTCAAGGCCTTGGCGACGGCCCCGGCCAGATCGCCCTGGTAATGGGATTCGATGAGGTGGGCGAGGACTTCGGAGTCGGTTTCCGAGGTGAAGGTGTTGCCCCCGGCTAGAACGCGATCACGCAGGGTGTTATGATTTTCGATGATGCCGTTGTGGACCCGGGCGATACGTCCGTTGGGCCCTTGGTGGGGGGGGGCGTTAGCGGTGGTGGGAGGGCCGTGGGTGGCCCAGCGCGTGTGGGCGATACCGCAG
>JARFRT010000467.1 GCA_029287105.1 Akkermansiaceae bacterium
AGTGATGAAATACCCCTTAAAAAAAACGGTTTTGACAGCAGCGTGCCTGTCTCTTGCCTCTCTTCCGGCTTCGGCCGAAAAAAACTCGGTTGCCGAGTTCTCTCCCGAGGAGGCTGACTCTCAGGGATGGCGCGTCGTTGATGATGGCGTGATGGGTGGTCTTTCGAAAGGAAAGATCGAGATCTCGAAAGACGGGGTTTTAACATTCAGTGGAAAGCTCTCCCTCGAAAACAACGGAGGATTTTCTTCCCTGCGGACCGGCGACGTAAAGTTGGATTTGAGTGGTGCCGATGGTTTGGTGGCGAGGGTCAAGGGAGATGGGCGGACCTATCAGATGAGGTTTAGCACGGATGCCCGCTTTCGCGGCAGGGAAATTTCTTTTATGGCAGGTTTTGAAACCAAGAAGGATGAGTGGATCGAGATCAAGGTTCCGTTTGAGAAATTCTCCGGAAGCTTCCGCGGAATGAGCTTGAAGAAGGAGAAGTTTAACCCGGGTAAGATCCGGAGAATCGGGCTTTTGCTCGGTGATAAGAAAGCGGGCCCATTTGAACTGCAAGTTGATTGGATCCGCACCTACGGGGCCAGGGCCGGGTCGACTGATATCGTTTCAACGGCTCTTGCCGACGGACGTTTTGGCACGCTCGCTACCGCCCTGACCGAGGCAAAACTTGTCGAGACTCTGCAGGGCAAGGGGCCGTTCACGGTTTTTGCGCCAACCGACAAAGCTTTCTCCAAGTTGCCGGAGGATACCGTCGCGACTCTTCTGAAGCCCGAGAATCGGAAAAAACTCCAAGCAGTGCTGACCTATCACGTGCTCTCCGGTTCGGTGGATCTGGCCGGGGCGCTCGCGGCGAAGCAGGCCAAGACAGTCCAGGGTGCCGAGCTTAAGATTGGTTTCCGTGACGGCAAAGTTCGGGTCAACGACGCGGTCATTCTCGACGCTGACATCCTGTGCTCGAACGGAATCATCCACGTGATCGACTCGGTGATCCTTCCTCCCAAGCCTACCAATGATCTCGCTAGCGTGGCAAAGAGGGCCGGCAGCTTCAAGACTCTGCTCGCTGCGGTCGAGGCCGCTGGTTTGACTGAAACCCTGACCGGAGAACAACCTGTCACCCTTTTCGCCCCCACCGACAAGGCTTTCGCGGCCCTTCCCAAGGGCACGGTCGAGTCGCTTTTGAAAGCCGAAAACCGTGCTCAGCTGATTGCCATTCTGAGCCTTCACGTCGTGCCGGGTAAGATCTCTGCCGGTGACGCATTGAATGCCAGGAAAGCGAAGTCCCGCAGCGGGGGCGCTCTGGAGTTTGCAATCGTCGATGGGATCTTCAAGGTAAACGGAGTCACCATCGTCAAGACAGACATTGTCTGCGATAACGGAGTGATCCACGTCATTGATGCCGTGCTTTTGCCTCAGGCAAAGAATAGCAAAACGAAGACCGCACCTACTTCTCGAGTGTTAGCTCTGAAGCGCATCGAAGATGCAATTCAGAAAGGTGTCCCCATCTTCAACGCCGGTGATCCGGGCAAGTGTGCCGACATTTACCGTGACTGCATGATGGCCATCTCCAAGGACTCCAAAATCGATCCCCATGTCAGAAAGGCACTGCGTAAGTTGATCCAGCAGGCCGAACATATGCAGGACGATACCCAGCGCGCCTGGGCCCTCCGGAGCGGGCTTGATCAGACCTATTCGGCTCTCTCAAGAAAGTAGGTTTCCTCTCGACCTTTTTAACCGGCCGGAGCCATAGGGCTTTGCCGTTTTCTTGATGCGCCCGGCACTATCCAAAGGGGCCAGCCACGCTGCGCGAAATCCCCATGGCACGGCGCGTACGGAAACTACCCTCCCCCAAATTGTGTGCAAGCCACGCAGCCCGGGATACCATCACCACCACCATCCCGATGATCACCTCTCTCCAAACCACGATTTTCTTCTGTTAGTTTAAAAAAATGACAATGATCACCGCAGAAACACGTATGGTTTTGTGCCTGGTCATAATACAGCTTCAAAAAACGTTTTCCTAACCCCTAAGCCAATACCTTCCATGACAACCCTCCCGGACACCCTACCGAATCAGCAAATTTCCAGCAGTCGGTCATACGATCAGATGCAGATCATTGAAGACACCCACAAACTGATGGAGAGTGAAACCATCAACCGTGTTTCCCCATTCCGCAACCAGCCGCTGCGGGCTAGTTGCCGGACGGCAGACAAGCAAACCGCCGGCCTTTGCACCTCGATCTGCGGGGGGGTGGCATGGCTTGCCTGTTGTATCTTTTCCCTTGTTACGGCGGCCACGGTCTATGCCGCGCCACCAAATGTGATTTTGCTGATGGGTGATGACCACGGCTGGGAAGAGGTCGGCTACAATGGCCACGCTCATGTCAAAACACCGGCGCTTGATCAAATGGCCGCGGGCGGCATGCGCTTCGACCGTTTTTATTCAGGCCACCCGTCCTGCTCGCCGACGCGCGGCAGTTGCCTTACCGGCCGCCACCCCAATCGCTACGGCACCTTTTTCCCCGGCGCTTCGCTGCGGCCGGAGGAAATCACCATCGCCCACCTGATGAAAAAGGCGGGCTACACCACCGCACAGTTCGGCAAGTGGCATGTCGGACCGGTAAAAGCCGGCTCGCCCACCAACCCCGGCGCGATGGGTTTTGATGAGTGGTTGTCACATGACAACTTTTTTGAGATGAACCCCCAGCTGTCGCGCAACGGCGGCAAACCGAAACAGTACCAGGGTGAAGGTTCGGAAGTTGTCATCGACGAGGCCATTCGGTTCATCGGTGAGGCGCAGAAAAAGGACAAGCCGTTTCTCACCGTGGTGTGGTTTGGTTCGCCGCACGAGCCCTACAGCGGCCTGGAATCCGACCTTGCCCTTTACGATGATCTGCCCGCGGAGCTGGCAAACAGGACGGTCGGCTTGACTTCAAATAAAACGGGCGAGCGCGTGCGGCGGCCATTGCGCGATGTGCTGCGCGAACGCTATGCCGAAATCACAGCGATGGACCGCTCGATCGGCAAACTGCGCAATTACCTCAAGACCGCAGGCCTGCACCAGAATACGATCGTCTGGTACTGCGGCGATAACGGCACACCGCCGAGCGGAGTCGCTGGCCTGTCGCCGCTGCGCGGGATGAAAGGTCAGGTCTATGAAGGCGGCATCCGCGTGCCCGGCGTGCTCGAGTGGCCGGGGATGATCAAGCAGCCGCGACACACCAGTGTGCCGGCGGTGACCAGCGATTTTCTGCCCACCCTGTGTGCTCTAACCGGTGTGGAGCCTCCATCGCGAACGCTTGACGGCATCAACCTTGTGCCGCTGCTCGAAGGCAAAATGGCGACGCGGCCAAGCCCGATTTGCTTCTGGATGAAGGACCGTCACCACGGCAAGAGCGAGCCATACATCGATCCTGAACTGCAAAAAGGCACGACCCCGCTGGTCAAAAAACTAGCCAACCGCTTCACCCGCAACTTTGTCAATCAGCGCATCTTCGACCTTACCGAGGTCGATTACCAAGGCGACCGCAGCATCCTCGATGATCGCTACAAACTCGTCATCGCCGGCCGCAGCGAGACAGCCACGCTGTACGATCTGATCAAGGACCCGGGGGAGAAAAACGACTTGTCGCAAACCAAACCACAACTTGCCGCCAAAATGCAAAGAGACCTGCGCACATGGCAGCAGTCGGTTCTCCATAGTCTTTTGGGTGAAGATTACCAATAGACCGCTGGACGACTGTACCTGGGCGTCGCGGTTTCCGGGACCTATTGCCGCTGATCTAACAATCAATATACTATCCCCGGTGACGGCCCGACGCCGATGACCTCAAGCCCGGCAAGCACAAAGCGAATCCCCCGCCATTTGGAAGGAATTGCGCTCACGGCACGTATTGATGCCAACCACAAGCCAAGCATGATGAGACGCACCAAACACCCAATCACCCGCGCCACCCTCGTTGCCGCAGCGCTGGTCACCACCGCGGTCGCCAACCCGACCACCACCATGTGGTACGACGAGCCGGCCACCAGCTGGCAACACGAGGCCCTACCCATCGGCAACGGCCGCATCGGCGCGATGATCTTCGGCAAAATCGGACAGGAGCGCATCGCCCTCAATGAGGAGACGGTCTGGTCCGGAGCGCGCGTCGACTGGAATCGGCCGAACGCATCGGAGAACCTACCCAAGATCCGTGAGCTTCTGCTCGCCGGCAAAAACGATGAGGCGGAGCAACTCGTCAACCAGAGTTTCACCTGCGTCGGCGGCGGCTCGCGTGGTGGCGCGAGAGGCCCGTGGGGGTGCTATCAGGAGCTGGGCAACCTGAACATCGAATGGATCACGCAGGCAAAATCCATGCCCCTCAGCCAGTGGAAGTACAAGATGCTGGAAACGCCGGGCATCACCAACCCGAGCGCTCGCCACCGCGAGATCAACAAAATCGTCGCAGAGGCCGTGATGGTCGACGCCGATGACAAGAACTGGACCGACTACATCGTCGCCGACGGCAAGGCGACCACCGGCGGGCGCAAGCTCGACAACGGTGACGTCCTGGTGATGCGCCACCATCTGAAGCTCAGCAAGGAGCAACACGCCCAACTCGGGATGCTGCGCATCGGCAACCGCGCCCGCCAGGGCAAGCTCTACGTCAATGGCCAGGAAGCCGGCGAACTTCCCGGTTGGCGCGCCGGCGGTCACGACAAGTTTGAGGCGAACATCAGCAAGCTTCTCAAGCCCGGCAACAACGTGATAGCCATCAAATGCTCGCAATACCGCCGCCGCGGGGAAATGCCGCTGGCACTCTCACTCGACCCGGCGGAGTCCACCGACGGCTATCGGCGCGAGCTCGACCTCACAACGGCCGTCTCGACCGTCGCATACACCAAGGACGGCATCACCTACAAACGGGAAGCCTTCGCCAGCGCTTCCGATCAGGTGATGGTCTTCCGCTTCACCGCCGACCAACCCGGAGCCATCTCGTTCAAGGCGTCGATGAACCGACTGACGAGTTTCGTAACCAAGCCCGACGGCACCCCCGGCGGGCTGCTGCTGACCGGCCAGACCGCAAGCGGCGTGCAAGGCGTCGACGGCATGAAATTCGCCGCCCGCCTGCGCGCCGTGCACAAGGGCGGATCGCTTGCAATGCAAGGCAACGAAATCGTCATCGAGTCGGCCGATGAAGTAATGCTGCTGGTCGCCGCGGGCACCAACTACCAGGGCTTCGCCGGGCGCAACACCCCGGACCCGGTGACCGCCACCCATGACGACATCACCAAGGCGCTCGGCAAATCCTACGCTCAACTCAAGGCCGACCACATTGCCGACCACCGCAGTTACTTTGACCGCTGCAGCCTGACGCTTGGAACTGGCAGCGCAGCAGCGCAGCAGCCGACCGATGAGCGCGTGGACGCTTATGGAAAAGGCGAGGCCGACCCTGAAC
>JARFRT010000492.1 GCA_029287105.1 Akkermansiaceae bacterium
CCTGATAGGACAAGTAAAAACACACAGAAAAAACGTGAAAATGAGTAAATCGTCAGGGTATTTGTAACTGGAAATAGCCCCCCCTTTTTTCTCTTTCCGAATCACGGTGCACTCGGCAGTCTGCACCTGTTCCGACCTCCCTCCCTCCTCACCGCCTTCCTCAAACGCCCCACGCCCAAAGCCAACTTACCGCAATGATAACAAAACCCGCATGGATCAAACCCAACAACGCGCGCCCCTCCTGTCAGACCTTGCCATTTTGTCGGCGATGGATTGGCCAAGCGGTCGGGCTTGGATGCTTGGTGCTTATGGCGGCACCGTTGCAACTCGCAGGCAAACCGCCATCCGGGCCGGGGATGCCGGCCCTGGATGTTTCCTATGGAAATGCCCGGGCGAAGACGACCGGCAACAGGCTCCAAGTGACCACCGGAAAAATGCAACGCACCTGGGCACTGACCCCGCGGGGATTGTCCACCGTTGGCATCAAGGACCTGCGCAGTCAAACCCAGTGGGCCGATACGCCAAAAGGCTACCCTTGCGACTGGCAGTTCCCCGGCGGCATGGGCAGCGGCCGGATGGTCTCGCTGACGGCAAAGCAGTCCAACGACCAGGGCTTCACCTCGGCCCACCTGGAGGTCGTGGCTACTTTCGAGTATCAGGAAGACAACCTGCTCATGCAGTATGTCATCTGGGCCTACCCCGGCTCGGAGGGGCTGCGCACCCAATGCAGGGCCCGACTGATCCAGGCCCCGGACGGAGAATCAGCCGGCAATGCCGATGACGAAGACGATGCCGAAGGCGTATCCGATTCGCTGCCCGTCTCACTCAACAACCGGACCCTGCACAGCATCGGATACTATGCCGGCACGCAAAATCGCAATACCCGTGAACTGGAAATCCTGAGGCAGGAAAAGCTGGCGGCTTGCCCGCAACAGGGGGAAATCGACTGGGCCAGCATTGTGGCCGTCCGTCAGCCGGACCGTGGGTTGATCATGGTCAAGGAGTCCCACAAATGCGTCAACACCCCGAAGATGGGTGCCAATACCGGCCGTTTCAGCTGGGATTCGAAGGGGTTACGCAACACAGGAACCGGCTGGCACGCAAAGGACCTAACAGTCGACCGCTACCGGGACTGCTGGGCGACGTGGGTCACCCTCTACCAGGGGGGTGACGACGAGATGAGTCTGGCCCTGAAGGTTTTTGACCGGCTGCGCTATCCGGTCGACCCCAAGCGCGACATTTACATTCTGGCAAATACCTGGGGGTCCGGCGAGGGCATGCGGGCTTCGCGGATCCAGGCGCGGGAGGATAACATTCTGGCGGAAATCGACAGCCAGGCGGACCTGGGGATTGATATCCAGCAGATCGATGACGGCTGGCAGGGGCATGATTTTAAAAACTGGCGGCCGATCAAGAGCTTTGAACTTAAAAAGGACGACGCCATCTACAGCCAGTATCAATCCGACACGTATCCGGTGTATCCCAATGGCTGGGACAAGGTGCGGAAGCATGCGCAACAAAAGGGGCTCAAGCTGGGCCTCTGGGCGGCGGTCAATATATCGGCGCAGGATTTGATCTGGAACTACGACCACGGCGACTTCAGGTATTACAAACTGGATTATGCCAGCCTACCCGAGATGGGCCAGGTGGAGGAGCTCATGGGCAAGGCGCGCAAATTGATCCTCCACAGCGGCCACAAGGTGCGCATCAACTGGGATGTTACCGAGCGCAATCCGCGGGTCGGGTATTTCTTCGGGCGTGAATACGGGAATATCTACCTGGCAAACCGCAAACCCCGCTGGCCCAAGAACGTGGTTTACCATCCCTACCTGGTATTGCGCGACGCCTGGCAGTTGTCGGATTACTTGAATCTGAACAAGTTCCAGCTCACCATTCAGAATGGCGACCGCACCGATCCGGAGATCTCTGACGCCAATTTACATCCCCACGACTATTGCCTGGCGCAAACGCTGATGGGCTCGCCGATCT
>JARFRT010000454.1 GCA_029287105.1 Akkermansiaceae bacterium
TTACATGATAAATAATGAACCCAGGGCTGAACCCCTGGGCTCGAAATGCGATTCCCCTTCAGGGATAAAAAATCGATAAAGTCTATCGAAATCCAGCTTAACTAAGTGCCATTCGGGTCAGGGCAATCAAACTACGGGGGAATCAATTTCTAACCAATGATTTCAAACTGATTTTGGCCGCTTTCGCGGCCTGAATAATTGATTGATGGATGCTCAGGATATGTAATCAGTTGAAAATCAGCGTAATCAGTGGTAGGCCTTAGCATTGCTGTATGGATTTCTCCCTCGCTTGATAGCCTTGGAAAAAGAGGTCGGGTTTTTCCCTTGCCTGATCACTGTGAGCTCATCAAAGTCAACCCAACTTCAAACACCTCTCGTCAAAATAAATCACTAACAACAATTGAACATGCAGACCTCGATCATCACACGCCGCCGTTTCTTCACTGGCGCTGCCGCCACTCTGGCCATGGGGCCTACATTTGCCCGGGCTGCGGCCAATGAGCGTCTCAACATTGCATTCATCGGCTACGGGAAACGTGCCTACCGCGTGCTGCCTCAGGTCCTAAACCAGCCGGACACGCAGGTTGTGGCGATTTGCGAGGTGGAGGGGATCCGGCGTGCCAAGGGTAAGGAAGTGGTCGAACAGCACTACGCAAAAAAGAGTAAAAAGGGAACCTACAAGGGCTGCGACACCTATGTGGATTACCGCGTACTGCTGAAGCGAGATGACCTCGATGCGGTGGTCATCATGACGCCGGATCACATGCACGTGCACCCGGCGCTTGCTGCCGTGAACGCAGGTTGCGATATCTACTGCGAAAAGCCGCTCACGCAAAACATCGCGGAAGGCCGCTTGTTGGTTGAGGCGGTGAAGAAAGGCAAGCGGATCTTCCAGACCGGCAGTCAGCAGCGCAGCGAGTATGGCAACCATTTCCGCAATGCGGTGGAGATGATCTGGGCAGGACGTATCGGCGAGATCAAGACGATCCGTATCGGGGTGGGTGGCCCGCCCAAACCGTGTGACCTGCCGGGACAGAAAAAGCCTGACAACGTCAACTGGGACCTCTGGCTTGGCCCCGCGCCCATGCGCCCCTACAACGAAATTCTCTGCCCCAAAGGCCTGCATCGTCACTACCCTGCGTTTCGGCACTACGAGGAATACGCCGGCGGGGGGTTGGCCGACATGGGAGCCCATCATTTTGACATCGCGCAGTGGGCGCTCGGGATGGACCAGAGCGGCCCGGTCAGCGTCGAGCCGCCTGCCGATGGAATCAAGGGGCTGAAACTCACCTATGCCAACGGGGTGGAAATGATCCACGGAGGCCCCAGCGGATGTACGTTCGAGGGGGCGGAAGGAACGATCTATGTGGACCGCGGAAAGCTCACCAGCACTCCCGGGGAAATCATCAAATCGCCCCTCGGCGAGAAAGCACGGCGGGTGATGCCCTCCGACAATCACGTGCGCAACTGGCTCGACGCGATCAAATCCCGCAAGGATCCGATCTGCTCGGCCGAGACCGGTCACCGCACGGCCACGGTCTGCCACCTGGCCAATCTGGGGTACAAGCTGCGACGCAAGCTGACCTGGGACCCTGCCGAGGAGAAGTTTCTCAATGACGACGAGGCCAACCGTCTGCGCAGCCGCAAAGCGAGAAGTGGGTGGGAGTATTAGTCAGATCATCCCTCGAGTCCGATTTGCCATTTCCCTCGCACTCAAATCACCCCGAGGTCTCTGTTTGCGGACTGGGAAAGGTGATTGGTCGCCATCAGGAGCGTAGGGCCTGTACCGAAAAATGGGCGGCGGAGGCATTGCCCCGCCGCCCATTCGAGTAACGAATTTTACTTCACGGGGGTCAGTGTGAAATCCTTGATGGTGAAGCCCTTGGCTTGACCATCGGTTTTGTGTGAGAAACTCAGCACGTTTTTGCCTTGGGAGAGTTGCACTGCCACGGGCTGGGTCTCGTCCCACATACCGACGGTATGGGGCAGCTCGATGTCTGCTGCATTTGCGGCGCCGTTGACGGCAAGGACGAGGTGTTGTTTCCAGCTGGGTGTCACCACCTTGGCCGTGAGTTGATACTTGCCGGCTTTGGGCGCATCAATGGTGTATTCGAACACCTGGCCTCCGCCGTTGCGGCCGAAGTGGAGTTGCTTGCCGCCGAGATTGCTATCCATGAAGATGATCTTGCCATTGCTTTTGGTCGGCTTGGTGGTGGCCGCAGCGGGGATGGTGATCACGCCCTTGCTATCGATGGAAACCTCGCGGTCTTTTTCGGTCATCTTCACCTTGGTGATTTCCACCTTTTCCTTGGTCACGTTGGCCTCGCCGATGTCCTCACCCACGGCGGCGAGGGTTTTTGCCTGGGAGGCTTCGATGATGTTCTTCTGGGTGTAAAGCGATACGCCGTACCAGAAACCGGGTTGTGCTTTGGAGTGGAAGCCGAATGCGCGCGGCTCGCCCACGACGTCGCCAATCCACTGGGCACGCTTGACCTGCATGAAGGGCTTGCCGGTGGCGCGCCCCTGGGTCGTCGCGAGGAAGTCGAGATCCTTTTTGTAGCGCGTTTTTGTCGTTCCCGCACCCCAGCCGCCGCCAAGGCAAACCACCCAGCCTTTCGGTGTCCAGTGGGCCAGAGCCGCGTGTCCGGGCTGCGGACGTGCAATGACCGGGATTCCGAAGGAGCGGAGGATGAACCGTCCGATAAAGGCGCGGCGTCCGCAGATGCCTCCGTTCATCAGGATGTTCTGGAAGAATTGCAGCTCGGGCTTGTCGAACTTGTTATCCTGCGAGCCGTAGCGGATGTCGCTGCGGACCAACGCCACGTAGCGCCAGCGGTAGTCGCCGGTGGAGATGTGGTCGGGGCGGTAGTTTCGCAGCATGTCACGGCCCCATGACAGGATCGCGTCGGGCTCCTCGCCGTTGATCACCATGCGGTAATCCCAGGTGCCCAGGTTCTTGAAGGCCGGATCGAGTTCCCCGTCCAGAAAGGCCTTTTCAAAGTGGAGGTAGCGTTTGACCGGATCAACGGTCGCAGGGGCACTGGTGTCAGCCACCGCATTGCGCTGCTTGACCGGAACCGCATGCTCCAGGGCGACCGCCAGGGCGAGCTTGCGCAGCGGGCCCTCGGCAACCTTGTCGCTTGCCTTCCAGATGTCATGATAAATCTGCATGGCTTGTCCGTACTTGCCGTTCTTAGCCCCGTCAGCGCGAGCCATTTGCACGAGTAAGTCATCGGAGGAGAGCATCTTGTCGATCAGTTTCTGCTGCGCATCACCCTGCTGAGCAAAGGCAGCCAGGCCGCTTGGTGTGGCTTCCGTCAT
>JARFRT010000024.1 GCA_029287105.1 Akkermansiaceae bacterium
AATAAAGCGGAGGCAAGCCATCCGCACTCCAAAATCGCCCTTGATTCCTCCCCCGCTGTTTATTTCCACAGCTGCCAGAGTCGTTCGGCTTCGGTGGGTTTGATGGAGCGGTCGGCGAGGATGAGGCGGTATTTTCTGGAGGCAACTCCGGGGTGGGCGGCGTCCATGGTCTGGGTGGTCTCGACCACCGGGTTGAAGTTGATGAACTGGGCATCGGTTCCGGCCTTGGAGTTCCAGACGCGCAGGCGCTCGGGGGTGCCTCCATTTTTCGGGGCGGCGCTCATGATCAGGATGGTGGCCTGCCCTTTTTGGGGATCCGACGGGACATCGCCAGAGACCATGGCCCAGCGGGCTGTTTGGCCGTTGGCCGTGTCGCGGTTGTGGTCGCCGCTGGTTTGCATCCGGCTGTTGGCTTTTTTGAAGTCGGGGGTGCCGCGCCAGGAGAACCCGCTGTAGCGGTACTTGACGACCTCGATTTTCTTTCCCTTCACGGGTTCTTGCTGTATGGTGAGATCGAGCACATAGGCGTCCTTGCCGAGCCGGGCGAAACGAAGGGTGGTTTGCTCGTTGATCACCGGCTGATACTTGGTGCCGGTGGTGTCGGCGGTGCCGGCTGTGGTTTTGATTTCACTTTGATTGACAAGCTTGAGGATGACCTCGTCGGCGGACTTGCTGGTGACGGTGGCGCTGACGGCGATGTGCCGGCCTTGTTTATTTTGGAGTTCCCAGGTGTTGAATTTTTGGCCATTGGTACCGAGGAATTTCCACGGCCACCAGACACCGAAGTGGTGGAGGTGGTCTGAGGGTTGTTCGTCAGTTAGTTTGAACCCGGACGGAGTGCACAGTGGGTGGATGTAGGCACTGCCTGCAAATTCCGGGCCGCCACGCGGGTTTTTAATCGGTGCGGACTGCCAGCCGAAGACGAGTTTTCCGTTGTCGCGAATTTCGATCCGGCCTTGATGATCGTTGACCTCAAATCCAGCGCAGGCTGGCAGTGCGGTGATCAAAAAGAGGCTGGCGAGAGTTTTCCAGGATGTGAGTGTGGGCATGACTATTTTTTCCGACTGAGTTGATAGGCGTCCATGATGGTCTGGTACTTGACTAGCATGTTAGGAACCTCCCAAGCGGGTAATTTACCCTCTTTCAGATAGCTGAGGTAGGCTTTGGTGACCTGGGCGAAGTGTCCTTCGTGGCCGATTTTGTATTTTTGCGGAATGACGACCTGCCAGCCGTTGTCGCTGGTCTTGACGGTGACGCCGGGCCAGTTTTTCTGGAGGTTGCCGATGGCGGCCTGGACGAGTTTTGTCAGTCCCGTTCCTTTTTGGACCGGTTCGATATAAAGCGTCGGTTGATACCCTTGCCCGGCACCCTGGCGGATGACGAGGGCGCAGCGCGTGCCCTGCATGATCGAGTAATGGGTGTCCTTGGCGCCCTCCGGTGCCTGGAAGTTCCAGATCACGGAAACCTTGCAGTGGACGCCTTTGAGCGTGTAAATCATCTCGCCATTGCAGTCGACCTCGAGGATACCCTCGGCGTTGATGTATTTTTTCAAACTTGCGGGAAACGCTTTCAGGCCGGTGGCTTTTGTAAACTGGGTCAGGGTCAGCTTGGTCGGCCAGGTGCGGGCGCTGAGCATTTTGACATCACTTTGCTCCATGATTTGGTTAGGAAAACACTCCCATTGAATGAGGTCGACGAGGTGGGTGGTGACATCGACGATGCCTTCGCCCTCGGCGGTGACATCAAAGAACCATGGCGGGCGTTTCAGCGGTTTCCCTGAAACGTATTTGAAGTAGTGGTGCACACTCTCCTTGGTGACGGCGGGTGTTGCCGGGCTTCCTTGGGACTGCTCGCCGTAGAGCGCGGGCATCTGCGAGAGCGCGCGCTGCAGCATGGTGGTGATCTCGTGACGCTCGGTCATGATGTCGTAGAGCAGGACCTTTTTTTTCTGGGCGACCTTGAATGCCTCGCGCAGCTTGTCCATGCCGTCCGGGGTGATGATCATCGGCTTGTCGGCGAGCACGTTGATACCGGCCTTGACGGATGCCAGGATGTTGTCGGTTTTGCGCGAGTTGTCGCCGGCGAGCACCACGACGTTGCCGGGCCGAAGTTTGAGCATCGCATCCAGGCTGTTGTCGCTGCGGTGGACCTGGGTTTTCCAGGTGGTCGGGTTCTCGGTCCGGGTGTTGAAGCCGTTGATCCGGTTGAGGTGGAGGTCGAGGTCCGGGCCGGCGGGGGCAAACACATGCACCTCGGGCGAGACTTCGGCATACATGGATTTCTGGACCAGGGCGGCATGAAAGTGCCCGGGGTCAAGCGTCATGAGCCGGACGGGTTTTTGTTCGGCATGCAGGGGGAGCAGGGAAACGAGGCCGACAACGGCGAGCGTGCCGGTGAGCGGAGTGATTATCTTCATGAGATTAGCTGGGTGGGTTGTTAGCCTTTTTTGACCTTGTCGGCAAATTGTTGGATGCCGAAGGGTGCGCGTTCCGCGCGTGCGATCATGGCGTTGGCCTCGGCATCGTTGAAACGTTCCTTGGCGGGGTCCCACTTCAGCGGGCGGGCGAGTTTCATGCCGATCCAGGAAACCATGCAGGCGGAGCATGAGCGGTGGCCTGTTTCGACGCTGGTGACGGCGCTGCGGCCTTCCTTGACGGCTTGGAACCAGTCGAGGTGGTGGTCCCAGTTCGGGCTGCGGTGCAGTTGGACGTCGTCTTTGCTGAGGTCGGAGTTGATCCAGCTCTTGTTGCTGGCATCAAATGCCTTGCTGGCTTTTTTGCCGGCGGTCGGGTCGCTTTTGGTTGCGGTGTAGCTGCCGCGGCTCACCCAGATCCAGCCGTCGTCGCCCTCGAACCGGATACCGTTAGGAAGTTTGTGGCTGACCTCGAGCTCAACACCATTGTCGTAGGGGAGCGCGCTGTGGTAATCGCCGTGCACATCCCAGAAGCTGTCTTTGCCGGGCCAGCTGGCGGTGGCATTGACGGCGATCGGGCCCGTGTGCTCGGTGTCCATGCCCCAGTGGGCGATATCGAGGTGATGTGAACCCCAGCCCGTGATCATGCCGAGGGTGAATTGATTTTGGCGCAGCCAGCCGGGACGGCCACGAAGGCTGCCGTCGGTGTGGCAGCGATCCACCGCATAGGGGACCTCGGGGGTGGAGCCGAGCCATTGGTTGTAGTCGAGGTGTTTCGGCACGGGGACCAGCTTGCCATTGCCGCCGGACGGGTCGCTGGGTAAACCGATTTTGATGCGGCGGACTTTGCCGATCTTACCATTGCGGACAAGTTGGCAGGCTCGGTGGAATTGTTCGGTCGACCGTTGTTGCGAGCCGATTTGGAGGATGCGGTTGTTGGCGCGGACGACGTCCGATGCCATCCGTCCTTCGGCGATGGTGAGTGTCAGGGGTTTCTGCACGTAGATGTGTTTGCCGGCCAGGGCGGCCTCGATGACCGGTTGGGCGTGCCAGTGCTCGGGTGTGCTGATCATGACGGCATCGACGTCGTCACGCCCTATCAGATCTTGATAATCACCACTGGTGGCAATCTTGGGCACCTCGCCCAGGGATTTTTTGTAGGACTTCTCCACCTTTTCCTTGGCCCAGCCGACGCGTTGGGAATCGACATCGCAGACGCCGACGATGCGGACCAGGTCCGGGTGGCGGAGTGCTCCCGGCATATCCATGCCGTGGGCGATTCTGCCGCAGCCGATCTGGACCACACGCAGTGGTTTGGCGGTCTTGGCCGCCTTGGCTGCCGCCATGGACTTGGAGGTCATGATAGACGGGAAGCTGATGGCGGCGGCGGTGGCCGCGGTGCCCTGGAGGAAGTGACGACGACTGACTTGCTGGACGGTGTCTTTGGTTTTCATAATGATGGGATGGATCTGATTCTTGTGAGTGGTGATAGTAAGGCGCTGGCAAATCCAACGTCAAAACAATGGCGGTTGGCTTCAGGTATACTCTGCCGGAGGGTGGAATCTATCGAATAAGGGGGATTTTTTCAGCTGTGATGGCCTTACAGCGTCATGATCTCGGAGATTTTGCTGCAGTCCTGGTCACCGGGGCACTGGCGGACGAGTTCGTAGCCGAAGGCGTCTTTGAATGAGAGGCTGCCGAGTTGTCCGTCGAGGATTTCAAAATGTTCGGTGGTGACGAACGCGGGGTGGCAGAAGCCGGCGGCGTGGCAGAGTTTGAGCAACTCGTGGCGCAGGCTGACGATGTAGTTGGCGAGGCGCGCGGATTTTAATGTCGGGTCGAGCCCGCGCATGAGCCATTTGTTGTGGGTGGCGATGCCGGCCGGGCAGTGGCCGGTGTGGCATCGCTGGGCCTGGATGCAGCCGATGGACAACATGGCTTCACGCGCGACTGAGATCATGTCGCAGCCGAGGCCGAAGGCGAACAGGGCGTCCATGGGGAAACCGAGTTTGGCGGAGCCGATGAAAACAATCCGCTCACTCAGGCCGGCGCGGAAAAAAGTCGAGTAGACACGCGCGAAGGCGAGTTTGAACGGCAGGCCGACGTGATCGGCGAACACGAGGGGAGCCGCGCCGGTGCCACCCTCACCGCCGTCGATGGTGATGAAGTCTACGCCACGCGTGCCGTCCTGCATTTGCCC
>JARFRT010000055.1 GCA_029287105.1 Akkermansiaceae bacterium
AGCTCCTGGTTGTCGGTAGCGGGCACAACATTCAGTTTTTCGACCAGGGCGGCGAGGGACTCGGGGTGGGGGTCGAAGGCCGAGACCTGTGACGGGGTGGTCACGTCCGATTTGATAATACCTGCGATGAGGGCGCTGCCCTTCCTGCCACATCCAATTAAGCCGATTTCCATGGCCGGAAGCTACTCTGACCAAACCACTGCTGGCAAGCACGGGCATGACTTTCTTGCGAAAAAACACATTTTAAAACAATCGCTTTAAAAATGCGCTTGCCTTTTCAAGCATTTGATTGAATCATTTGCTTCAATGAAGACGGTCGGGAAGACAACGAAGGAGCGAATCCTTGAGGCTACGGAGCGATTGTTGGCGGAGCATGGATTTGAAGCCGTCACCTTACGGGACATTACTACTGCGGCGGAAGTGAATGTGGCGGCGGTGAATTATCATTTTGGCAGTAAGGAGAAGCTTTTTGAGGAAATTCAATGTCGTTATGTGAATCCGGTCAATGACGAGCGGCTGCGGATGTTGGAGTTGGCGACGGTGAATGGTCGGGTCGCGGGGCTCGAGGAGATTTTGGAGGCGTTCATGCGCCCGTTTTTATTTGCGGTGACGCGCAGCAAGATGAGTGAACAGTTGTTTTTCAAGTTGATGGGGCGGTGTATCATTGACCAGCATGGTGATCTCCCCGATGCGCTGTTGCCGCCGTTTAAAAAGGTGGTCGAGTCATTTACTGCGGCGCTCCATGTCGCCGAACCGGATCTTCCGGTTGAGACGGTATTGTGGCGCTTGCATTATACGTTTGGTGTGATGGCGCACACCCTGCTTCATGGTGACGCCCTGCGGCGGCTGACCCAGGGTGCGTGTGGGGCTCCTGACTTTGAGGTGCAGCTTCAGGGCATGATTGATTTTTGTCATGCGGGATTTCATGCCGGAAAAGGAGATCCGAAGTGATTCCGCTTGTTCTCACATTCAATTCGGCGGGTTGTTTTATGCTGTTGTCGCTGGGTGTGTTTTTCACAGGTGGGTGTGTGCCTAAGGAGCCTGGATCGTTGATCGGAGTCGTGTCGGATTCGGCACCTGGCAGTTGGTCTGCCAGTAAGTCATCGAAGGCGGGTGTCGATGCCAACTGGGTGGCGCGATTTGGGGATCGTCGATTGAGTGCGATGGTTGATGAAGCGCTGGCATCAAACAAAGACATGCGTATTGCGGCAGAGCGGGTTAAGCGGGCGGGGGAGGCTGCACGTGTTGCCGGGGCGTTGGCGATGCCTCAAGTGGACTTGGCCATTGACGGGAGTCGGAGGAAAATCAACTTCATCGGATTTCCCTTCGGCGGTTCTCAGATTTCCGAGACCTATGGTGTCGATCTCAAGGTTAATTGGGAGCCCGATATTTGGGGGCGGGCACGGGCGGGTCGTTCTGCGTCCATTGCGGAGTGGCAGGCGGGTGGACAAGAGTTCCGTGCTGCCCGGGCCTCGCTTGCAGGCCAGGTTTGCAAGGCATGGTTCGCTGTGGCGGAGGGGAACGAGCAGTTGCTGTTGGCCAGGCGTGCATTGGCGTTGCGTCAAAAGACGGAGACTGCGGTGCGCGAACGATTCGAGCGTGCCATGCGTGCGGAAGGTGGCTCAGCCTCGCAGTTGCGCCTTGCCCAGACCGATGTGGCATCGGCCAAAGCCACTCTCTCAGCCAGACTGGGTGACGTGGAATTGGCGCGTCGTCAGCTCGAATTGTTGGCCGGGAGGTATCCTTCGGCCAAGGTTGCGGGCCGAGCAAGTTTGCCCCGTATTCCGTCGTCGCCACCGACTGGCTTGCCGTCGGAATTGCTATTGCGCCGTCCTGACATCATGGCTGCGGAGCGGCGCTATGTGATGACGACAAAACGTATTAAGGAGGCCAAGCTCGCTTTGTTTCCCAGTTTTAAAATAACCGGCTCAGGTGGTACGACCACGGATTCGTTGAGTGAAATCATCAACAGTGACTTTGGTGTCTGGTCGATAGGGGCCAGTGTGGTTTCTCCTATTCTAACGGGTGGGAGGATCAGGAGTGCGATCCGTGTGCGTGAGTCGAACCAGCGCGAGGCACTCGCCACCTTGCAGAAGACGGTGCTCAATGCCTTTGGCGAGGTCGAGCAGGCGCTTGCCATGGAGGGGTGGTTGCAGCGTCGTGAGCGGGAAGTTCGCGAGGCACGTGACCTTGCCCGTGATGCGGCCAATGCCTCTGAGAATGATTACCGTGATGGCAACGGTGATGTGCTTACCCTGTTTGCTGCACAAACGAATCGGATTCAGTTGGAATCCCAATATGCGTCACTGCGGAGGTTGCGTTTAACCAATCGTGTGGATCTTCACCTCGCCCTTGGTGGTGGGTTTAGTATCGACCCCAGCCTATTTAAGAAACAATGAGCGAAAAACGAGTTAGATTGAGATTGTGGGTTCATGCCTGGAAGGGTGTGGCCATTGTCGGGGTTCTTGTTGTTGGTTTTCTGGTGATGAGATATCTCGAGGAAAACGGGCCCGAGGCTGACAAGGAGGATCCGCCGCATGTGGTTGCCGTCGTGAGTGTCATCGAAGCTCAATCAGGACCTGAGCAGCTTTTTGTTCACACCCAGGGTCGGGTGGAACCTCGTCGCCGGACTCAGGCGGCGTCCGAAGTCACGGGGCGAGTTGTCAGGGTTGATCCGAGGTTCGTGGTTGGGGGTGTTTTTAAAGCCAATGAAATCATGCTGGCAATCGATCGGGCGGATTACGTGGCGCTGCTGGCCTCCGCCGAATCATCACAGGCCGACGCCACACTTGCCCTCGCTCAGGAAGAAGCCCGGGCCGACCAAGCACGTCGTGACTGGCTGAAGCTCGGGCGGGGCGATCCGCCGAAACTGGTGGCACGCAAACCGCAGATTGCCAGTGCCAAGGCGCGGGTTGTGGCTGCCGAGGCGGCGGTCGAAAAGGCCACGCGGGACCTTGACCGTACCAGTTTGCGTGCACCGTATCACTGCCGGGTGGAGGCGACATACACCGACCTTGGGTCCTATGTTGTTGCCGGGGCCCGGCTTGCTGACCTGTATTCCACGGATGCCTACGAAGTCCGGGTGCCTGTCACCTTGGAGGAAATGGCTTATCTGAAACAGGAGGGGGTGATCGGAGCGGATGTGGTCACCCGGGCAACAATAGGCAACCGGGAGCGGACGTGGCAGGGGAAAGTTGTGCGTAGCGAGGGAATGGTTGATAGGCGAACCATGACCATTCATTTCGTCGTGGAGATCAAGCCGAATCAAGGGGCTGGCCCGTATCGCCTGCCTCCTTCGGGTTTGTTTGTCGGCGCCTCGATCACGGGTTCGGTGATGGATAAGGTTACCAAGATTCCGCGCAGTGCGCTGCGGTCTGATCACACCGTGCTCACGCTCACTGCCGAAAACACACTTCAAATCGTGCCGGTGAAAGTGGCGCGCACGCTAAACCGGTCGGTGCTCATTGCGTCCGGGCTCCGAGATGGGGTCAAGGTCATCATCAGTCCCATTGAAACGCCTGTGGCAGGGATGGAGTTGAGGGAGGAGGAAATGGGAAATACGAAATAGGAAATGGTAGTCTCGAGTGATTAAATCTTATGCGAAAAGCGATTCATTGGTTCAGTAAAAACCATGTCACGGCGAACTTCGTGATGTTGTTGGTTTTGCTGGCGGGTTTTACCACCTGGTTTAAGCTCAAGAAGGAGGTGTTTCCTAACATCTCTCTTGATGCGGTGATCATCCAGGTGCCGTTTCCCAATGCGACGCCGGAGGAAGTCGAGGATGGTATTTTGCTGCCGCTTGAGGATGCTATTTCGGATGTGGACGGGATCAAACGGGTTACCTCGACCGCGGCTGAATCGATGGGTGCGGTGACGGTTGAGGTGGAGACGGGGTACAACGTCCGCGAGGTGATGAGTGACCTCAAGACGAAGGTTGATGCGATTACCAACTTTCCTGAAAAAGCGGAAAAAGCCACCTTGGAAGAGGCGCGTCTGGATATCCAGGTGATGAGTATTGCCGTGTCTGCGGATGTCGATGAAAAGACGCTGCGCGAAATTGGTGAGGTCGTCCGCGACGGGTTGTTGGATTATCAGGCGGCGGCGCCAACCGAGGACCTTGCTGGAGTCAAAGAGGCGCTGATGCGCATGCTGCGCGGCACTCCCAAGATCACCAAGGCGACGCTTTCCGCGGTCAGGCCATACGAGATTTCCATTGAAGTCTCGGAGCAGACGCTGCGCAGCCACCAGCTGAGCCTGCAACAGGTGGCGGATGCTGTGCGCCGTACATCGCTCGATCTTCCCAGTGGTTCCATCCGCACGACAGCGGGGGAAGTGGTGATCCGGGCCAAGGGAAAACGCTACACCGCCAAGGAGTTTGAGGATATTGTGGTCACCACCCAAGCTGATGGTTCGCAACTGCTCCTGCGTGAGATCGCAACGGTGGTGGATGGTTTCGAGGACGTCGACATAAGCTCGCGCTTTGACGGTCGGCGCACCGTGCTGGTCAATGTTTACCGCACCGGCGAGCAGGACACCTTGTTGATTTCCGATGGGGTTCGCGACTATATTGAAAACATCGCACCCGGCCAGCTGCCCGAGGGGGTTGAGCTCGAGCTTTGGAATGACGCCAGCAAGTTGCTCCACGGGCGACTCAGTTTGTTGATACGGAATGGCTCCACCGGGCTGCTTTTTGTCTTTATCGTGCTGGCGCTCTTTCTACGGCCGAGTCTTGCCTTTCTTGTGGCTTTGGGGATTCCCGTTTCCTTTGCCGGCGGGATCTGGCTGATGCCCGAACTGGGGGTGTCGATCAACATGATCTCGCTTTTTGCCTTCATCCTTGTGCTGGGAATTGTCGTGGACGATGCCATCATCGTCGGCGAGAACGTGTACCGTCGTATCCAGGGTGGCGAGCACCCGCGTGAGGCGAGCTGGCGCGGGACTCACGAGGTGGGCACCGTGGTGATCTTCGGCGTCCTGACCACGGTGGCTGCGTTCACGCCGATGCTGGGGCTGAGCGGGGTCAGTGGCAAGATATGGCCTAACATACCTCTGATTGTCATCCCGGTGTTGCTCTTCTCCTTGCTGCAATCGAAGTTGGTGTTGCCCGCCCACCTGGCCTTGTTGAAGCCTCACAGCACGGACCCGAATGTGAATTTGATTTTCCGTCTGCAACGCAAGGTTGCGCGCGGGCTCGAGCTATTTGTCGAGCATGTCTACCGACCCGTCCTGATTCGTTGTCTGCGTCACCGCTACACGGTTTGGGCTACCTTCATCGCGCTGTTAATGATTGTGACCGGCTTGGTGATGGGCAAGTGGGTGCCCTTTGAATTTATGCCTAAAGTGGAGGGGGACGTCGTGACCGCCAAGCTGGAGATGCCGGTGGGGGTCCCTTTTAGTACGACCGAGGCTGCGATTGCGCGGATGGAAAAGGCGGCGCAGGCCGTGGGTGCCCGCCACAAGGATATCCACGGCGATCCTGTCTCGGTGCATATTCTGGCCACGGCGGGAACCCAGCCATTTCAGACCGGTTTTGCTGCCGGACAGATTCCTCTGGGCAGTAACATTGGCGAAGTGACCGTCGAGCTTTCCGCCGCCGCAGACCGCACCATCACCGCGGAAAATTTCATCACCGAGTGGCGTCAGGAAATCGGCGCGATCCCGGGTGTTGTCGAACTCAGTTTCCGCCAGGAAACCGGTGCTGGAGGCAATGCCATCGACATTGAGATATCAGGCCGTGACCGCGTGATGCTGGAAAAGGCGGCCAAGCACATCGCCGGCGAGCTTGCGGGGTACTCCGGGGTCAAGGACATCTCGACTGATAACCGCCGGGGGAAGCGTGAGTTGGTCTTCGAAGAGGTCACCCCCGCGGGTAAGGCACTCGGGTTTAGTTTGCAGTCGATTGCGCTACAAATCCGGCAGTCGTTCTACGGCGAGGAGGTCCAGCGGATCCAGCGTGGGCGTGACGAGTTGAAGGTGATGGTGCGTTACCCTGCTGCCGAGCGGCGGTCGCTGGAAAACCTGGAAGACGTCCGGCTCCGCACCGTCGATGGCGCCGAAGTGCCGGTCGGGATGGTGGCCAATGCCCGGCCAGCCCGTGGGCCGGCATCGATTCATCGGGTCGACCGTAAACGAGCCATCAAGATCAGTGCGGATGTCGATCGTTCACGCGCCAATGCGAACGAAGTGGTCGACCGCTTTAACCGCGAAGTCCTTGAGCCGCTTTCCGTCCGGTTCCCCGGTGTTTCCTGGGACTATCTCGGGGAGCAGAAAGACCAGAAGGACTCGATGTCGGAGATGAGCACGAAGTTTGTTTTCGCCCTGTTGGGGATCTATATCCTGATGGCGATCCCGTTGAAATCCTACATCCAGCCGGTTATTGTGATGACGGTGATTCCGTTTGGTATTGTGGGCGCAGTGGTGGGCCACATGATCATGGGCATGGATCTGAGTATCATGTCGGTGTGCGGCATTATCGCGCTCGCCGGTGTGGTGGTCAACGACAGCCTGGTCCTCGTCGAGTATGTGAACCGGCACCGCAAGGAGGAGGCCAGCCTGATCGAGGCGGTGCGCAATGCCGGCGCGGCACGTTTCCGGCCAATCCTGTTGACCTCTCTGACCACCTTTGCCGGGCTGATGCCGATGTTGGTGGAAACCGACATGCAGGCCCGCTTCCTCATCCCGATGGCCGTCTCGCTCGGTTTCGGTATCCTCTTTGCCACCACCATCACCCTGGTGTTGGTTCCCTCCGTTTATATGATGCTGGAGGATGTCAAGGGGCTGTTTGGGAAGAGGGGGGCGAGCAGGCAGGGCGTCAAAAACCCTAGGTTGTAAACTCTAAATACTTAGGGGGATAAGCTCCAAAAACCAAATTCCAAAAACCAAGTAAGACAGCCTGAGTCTGGCGAGGCTTTCGCACCATTGTGCGGTCGCCAGCGAAGCGGTGAGGTCCGCGGTCAGGGGGTGATAAATATCGTTCTTTTTTGTAATGGCAATGACGGGGGAATGGCTTAGGGTGACAGTCTCCACAGGGTCGGATTATTTCTGGAAACCTGTTAAACCGATTAAGAAACCCATTGATAAAAAATGAATACTGTATTGATTGTATTGGCCGTGCTTGTTGGATTGCTTGTCATTGTTGCCCTCTGGGTGATGGGGGCCTACAACGGACTTGTTAAATTACGGAACCGTTATCGCAATGCCTTTGCCCAGATTGATGTGCAACTGAAGCGGCGCTATGATTTGATTCCGAACCTGGTGGAAACGGCCAAGGGGTTTATGAAGCATGAGCGCGAGACCTTGGAGGCGGTGATCCAAGCGCGCAACATGGCGAGCTCTGCGCGTGAGGGCGCCAGCACGGAAGATGCTGAGTCGATGGGTGCGCTGATGGCCGCCGAGGGCGGTCTGGGCAATGCCTTGGGTCGGCTTTTTGCGCTCTCCGAGGCGTATCCCGATTTGAAAAGCAATACCAACATGATGCAATTGAGCGAGGAGCTGACATCGACGGAGAACAAGGTCGCGTTTTCCCGCCAGGCGTACAACGACGCGGTGACCGCGTACAACACACAAACCGAGGTATTCCCCTCCAGCGTTATTGCCGGCATGTTCAACTTCGGCCAGGCCACGTTGTTTGAAGTGGCTGATGAGGGTGAGCGTGATGCGGTGAAAGTGGAGTTTTGATCGGGAGACAGGAATCAGGTGTCAGGAATCAGGGTGGTGGAATCTTGTAGCAGCTTATTTGGAATGATTTTATCCCAGCTGAAACCCTCGCGCAGTTCGTTTTTATTGCGGTGGGGCTTGTGTGTTTGTTGTACCCCATGTATTTCATTGTAGGAATGGATGATGGGGGGCGGGGGTGGTGGTGGTTGGTGGTGTTGTTGGTGGGGGGGAGTGTGGG
>JARFRT010000086.1 GCA_029287105.1 Akkermansiaceae bacterium
GTATAAGACTGAACCACGCTCTCACTCAAGAACTTGTCAGCATCTTCCACCGCATCCACTCCCAGTTCGAACTCACCTTGACCGGTATTTTTCTGAATCAGCTTCAAGCCGAATTGATAGTCCTTGAAGCGCTGCTGGCAAATCTGCAGGACACTTCGCCCCTGGTCCGCCGCCTCCAATCCTAACAAATTGACCGCATCATCGGTGACCCTGACCCGGAGCGCGTGCTTTTCATAGAACTCACGGCAGTAGAGGTCAGCCTCCTCGCGAGCTTTGGCAACATCAACCCGCTGGCCCAGCTCACGGTATTTCTCAAGCACCTCGTCATGTTGATCGATCAGCTTGGCATCAATACTCAACTCACTCACCGCGGTACCCGGCAGTTCAAATTTAAAATCGCGCAGTAAGCTTTCGCACACCGTCATCAGGGCGCGGGCACCGGTATTCTCGCTCTCGGCCATTTCCGCAATTCGTTCGATGGCGGAGGTTTCAAACTTCGCCTGGATCCCGTAGGCGGCGAACTCCCGTTCATACTGGCGCAGCAGGCTGCCCTCGGAATGCTTCATGATGTTGACAAAGTCCTTCGCCTCTAACTTTTCACAGACAACACGCACGGGAAGCCGGCCGATAAATTCCGCCTCGAATCCGAAATCGATAAAGTCCTGGGTATTGACCTGACCAAACAGTTCCTCATCAAGCGGGTGCTCGGTCACATCCGCACCAAATCCTATCTGGCCCGAGCGCAATCGTTTTTCAACCATCTTCTCGAGGCCGGAGAACGCACCACTGACAATGAACAGAATATGGCGCGTGTTGATGACATCTTTCCCCGCCCCCTTGCCACTCTGGAAATCCATCATCGCCATCATCTGGCTCTTCATGTCGTTAGGATTGCGCGCGGCCACCTCGGTTTCCTCCATAAGCTTCAGCAGAGTCGTCTGCACCCCGCGACCACTGACATCGCGCCCCATGCTCTGGCCACCGCCGCTGGCAAGCTTGTCCACTTCATCAATATAAATGATGCCATACTCGGCAAGCTCGACATCGCCATCGGCTTTCTGCACCAACTCGCGCACCAGGTCATCGACATCGCCGCCGACATAGCCTGTCTCGGAAAACTTGGTGGCGTCCGCTTTGACAAACGGCACACCAATCATCTCGGCGATATGTTTCACCAGGTAGGTCTTGCCCACACCGGTCGGGCCCACCACGATGACGTTCTGCTTTTGGTACTCGATGCCGTCGGGGATCTTGCCATGCTCCTGCTCCAGGCCGCGCATGAATTTTGCGTGGTTGTAATGATCACAGACCGCGATCGAAAGGGCCTTTTTCGCCTCGTCCTGGCGGATCACAAAACGGTCCAGATGCGCCTTGATATCGCGTGGTTTGTAGTTGAAATCAAAAATGGCATCCGCCTGGTCCATTGCCAGCGGCTCTTCCGTGGTCTCCCCGGCATCCCGGGTTTCACCCGGGGCATTAAACCCGGAAAATGACATCGATGCGTCCACGCCCATCTTACCAAACATGTCTTTGAGCATCTTCTGCAACTCATCGGCATCCGGCACGTCCTTGTCTTTTTGATCGCTCATCGCGCGGACTATTCCCCAGCCGTTGCCGACACGCAACTGAAACTTGTTCCCTACGAAACTTGTTCCATTCGACCCGTCATCCCGCGAGAATGCCATCTTCCGCCCGCCCCCATCGCCCCCCGATCGGAAAGATGACAGAAAAAACGGGTCTAACCCCCGGCTCGCATCCCCGTATCGTCAATGCCTGCAGCCCTCACCCCGCCCCCTGCCTGCAATTGCTGAAATTCATCATTGCACCCAACTCAATTTCGCCGAAACTATCCCCCTATTAGTTGCAGCATATGAGCGAAGAACGCTACGAAATCAAAGGCAAAATCGGGCAAGGGGGTGTGGGGGCTGTCTACCAGGCATTCGATACCCAGCTTAACCGTGACGTTGCGATCAAACGGGTGCTGGCCGAGGGCGGCTACGAGGACCAGGGCGAGGCCACCAAACACCTTTTGAAGGAAGCCACGGCACTCTCCTCCGTGCAACACCCGCACATCGTCACCGTTTATGACGCCGGCATCGACGCCGATGGCCCCTACGTCGTCATGGAGCTTATCGACGGGCGCACCCTTGATGAAATGGTGGAGCGCGGCACCCTTACCTGGGACGATCTGCGCGAAGTCGCCTTGCAAACCCAGGAAGCGCTGATCGCCGCCCAGGACCTCGACCTCGTCCACCGCGACCTCAAACCCAGCAACGTCATGGTCTGCTGGCTGCCATCCGGAAAATTCCAGGTCAAAATCGTCGACTTCGGACTCGCCAAATTTTCCGCCGCACCGTCATTGCAAACCATCGACCACGGCGACGCCGTCTTCGGCTCTATTTTCTTCATGGCACCCGAGCAGTTTGAGCGCACGCCGCTGGACAAGCGCACCGACATGTATGCCATGGGCTGCCTCTACTACTACGCTCTTACCGGCGAGTACCCGTTCACCGGAGACACCGCCGCCGAAGTGATGGCCAGCCACCTCCAGCATCATGTCAAACCCCTCAGCGAAGTCCGCCCGGATATCCCCCAGTGGGGCTGCGACTGGATTATGTGGCAGATCGAACGCTACATGGACGACCGCCCGGCAACCGCCCGTGAAGCCCTCGAACGATTTCTCATCCTCGACAAACAATCAACCCAACCCATTACCATGACAGCACCCGACTCCGAGCCTCCAACTCCTGCGAAACCCAAATTCTTGTTTCCCGGTGACACCCCCCCCGTCGATGAGACCCAAGCGGCGGAGTCGACGGCACCTGTCGAGGCCATGCAGGCCACACCACCCGCTCCCGCGCAACAGTTGCAACCAGCGGTTCCAGCGCCGCAGGAACCGATCTCCCTGCAAGCTCCCCCGGAGGCCCCCGAGCCGATCCAGCCCAAAACAGCCCCTCAGCCGATCACACCTCCCGGCGCGGATCTCAGCCCTCACACCAAGGCTCAAAACCTCGGTCTGGAACCGACATCCGGGACCGACCCCCAACCTGTCGCCGTGCCCGAACCTCCGGCCCAACCCCTCCAGGCAGCGGCCCCAATCCGGCCTGCCGCGCCTGCTCAACCGGTGGTGCCATCCGTCCTGCCTGAGACCACACCCCTCGCGGTAGCGCCCGCCATGATTCCTCAGCCCCCCCAGCCTGCCAACCCGGGAGTTCCGCCGCAGCCTCCCGGCGAAATCAACCCCCTGCCTGAAAGCGCCAAGAAAACCATGCCGTCCGGAGCCAAATGGGCCATCATCGGGATGCTTGCCCTGGTGGTCGTCGTTACCGCCATCGTGATGCTGAGCCTCAACAGCGAGCGCAAACAAACGGAGATGGTCAATGCGGTCATGAAACAAGCGAAAGCCCTCAACGATGAGGGCAAGCTGCATGAAGGCATCGAACTCACCGAGGAGGAACTCAAGGGCACGCTCCTGCGCGCCACCAGCATGGCCGAGTCCAAGCAGCGCCCTATCCTTTTGAAAACCCTCGCCTACGCCAAGGCCAAGGGCAGCTACAACCCCGATCAGGTGATCCTCACACACGTCACCACCGCCCAATGTCCTGAAAGCATCCGCGCGACCATCTTCAAAACCGTGATGAGCCGCAGAAAAAAAGTCGGCAACATCCCGGCCTTGCTGGAATTTGCCAAAAACACCACGGAGAACAACGCCGCAGCAGAGGCGATCAATGCCGCCCGGTATTCCGCAGAAGGCCAGCCGGCTGATGAGTTTATCCACGATTTCCTCACGCTGATCAATGACACCGACTCCGCCCCCGTCCGTAGCGCGGCGGAAAGAGCTGCCGCCACCCTCATTGCGGATTCTGAAAACAAAGCCGATTTCACCGGCCCCGTCTACGGCTCGTACAAGTCCGCCGTGAACGACAGCGCCAAGTTCATCATGCTGCGATTACTCGGCGTGACCGGTGGGGAAAAATCCATCGAGGCCGTCACCTCCGCCCTGAAGTCGGATAAATTGCCCCTCCAGAGTGCCGCCATCGCCGCATTGAGCCAGTGGGCGGACGATAGTCAGATTGAGCTATTGATTGAGTTCATCGCCGAATGTGACAATAAAACACTTCGGCAAAAAGCCTTCACCGCTGCCTACTCCTTCCTCCGCCTCGACCGCAAACGCGACACCGATGACCTTGAAGACTATTGGAAATCCTTTGCAGGCACGGCCCAGAGCCAGAGTGAAAAACTTCAGATCATCCGGGGCATGGCCAACCAAAAAGACGAGTGGGCCATCGCCATACTTGAATACTTCATCGAGGACAAAGACGATCTCGTCATCGACAAGGCCGAGCAAGCCAAGGACCTCCTCGAACGCCGTCTCCGGGAACGGAGCAGCGGCAGTGATGACGAATAGCCGGCCCGGATCAAAGCCGGGGCGAGGATCCGTGCTGTTGCCCACCGAATCCGAATAATCACGCCCCCCGACTCCAAGACTCCAAGACTCCAAGACTTCAGGACTTCAGGACTTCAAGACTCCAGGACTCCAAAACTTCTCCCCGAAATAATCCATTTTTCCATTGCCACCCCGCAGTATGGCATTCATGATGTTTGCACGATGAAAAAAGCACTTACGATCGCAGCCGCAGTACTATGCACCGCCTCCGGTGTCATGGCCGATATTCAGGCGCCTCCCGGCTCCACTTACACGTCCACTCGTAAGCTTGGCCGGGCCATCAGCAACATTCTTTACGGCATCGTCGAAGTTCCCGAGCAGATCTTCCGCAAGTCGAGTCAGTACGGCACCAAGGCGGGCTGGTCCTACGGTGCTGTCGACGGTGGCCACCGCGCGTTCAAGCGTCTGGGTTATGGCTTCTACGAGTTGGTCACCTTCTACTGCCCCACGTATCATGGCACATTCAAACCTCCCTACGAAAAGTGTGGTCAGGATGCCCGCATGGAGATGAACCCGCACGACGGACTCTCCGAATTCCCACCCACCCTGGGCGCAGAAAACTACTACCATGTCCGCGGACAACAATGGTAGTTTCACATACACGTTCTGGGAAATAGCCCGAATCACTCATCCATCCATTAAAAACCCGCCGCTGAATTTCAGGGGCGGTTTTTTTGTGTTTTTTTAGGTTGAAACAAAGGGCCTCCGCCACCACAGATAGCCATAGGATCGAAGAACCGCAGCATCGACCCGACAAGATCAGGGAGTTGAGCACGGCGGAAACAAACTACGATGAAACGCAGATATCTCAGAATGGTCCGGAGGACATACCGCTACCTCCGCCACCCCCATATCCGCAAACGCCCGTGGCTGGTCACACTGACCAAGCCGCTGTTTGAACGTGACCTCTGGCACCCCTGCCGCAATACGGTTGCCGGCGCTCTTTCCATCGGTCTTTTTTGCGCCATGCTCCCCGTCCCCTTTCAGATGCTGCTCGCGGGACTGGCCAGTGTAAGGGCAAAAGCCAACATCCCGATTGCCATGAGCAGTTGTTTTGTGTCCAACCCCCTTACCCACCCCCCCCTGATCCTGCTTCAGATCAAGTTCGGCCATTGGATCCGCACCTTTGTGGAGATCCCCTTACCCTTTGACAAAGAGGGTCACATTCCCTTCCCCGGTGTCGATATCACAGGGAGCCCTGCCGACTTTGTGGTAGGCTTCCTCGCCATGGGCGTGATTCTCAGCATCCTTGCCTATCCCTTGGTCTATGGGGTCTCTGCTTTTTTACCCAACCGTGGACGCAAGGTCACTTCCGCGATGAGGCGGGCACGAAAGTCTTCTCACTGATCCAGCCGCCACCAAAGGGTGCGCCCAATCTACGGCCGACCCTGACCTCGGGAAAATAGTGCGTTTTGCCGGATCTGGCATCGGCACGACTCATCAGCCTCCAGAGCAGAAAGCCCGCTAAAACAAGCCCGCCAATCACACTGAGAAATATCGCCATCAACTGGAGATTATTCGCATCTGACCACTTTGGAGGCTCGATGGCAAGATACTGCCTGACCTCCCGGTCAAGGCCGAGAGTGATCGCACGAAGGAAGGCCTTGGGGTCCTCCCTCTTCTCCTCCGCAGCCTTAAACACCCTGGCCAGGATTGCCTCCACATCCTGCCCTGGTATGATGCCCGACGGGGCACCCGCCACGGTGTATCCATCCGCGCCCTCGTCTGTGCCGGCATCCAGCTCCGAGCCCTTGTAGTAGGCTACCGCCGGATTGCTTCCACTGACGACAGGATCGAGCTGGAAAACGATAACCATCCCACGCCCGGCTTCACCAATCCAAGCTTCGTGCAAGCGATCCGCGCGCGATTGCAGGTCACCATCGAACACGTTGTAATAGATGCTTAGATAAACCGGATATCCATGGTCACTCTCGAGCGCGCGTAAAAGGTTCTGAATGTCCGCGAGCTGTGCAGGCTGCTCACGGAACAACTCGGCATCATCCAGCACGTGGCTCGGTGGTGCATCCGGAGTCACCTCGCTGCCGCTCAACACTCCCTGAGCATAAACATCCACCGCCGGGCAGAATGCCAAGCTGATCATCATCAGGATAAAAATACGTTTCACACCGCGGATCATAGACATTTTTGCGAGCAACTCAAGGATCGATGGCTGGAGAAATCACAGCTCCTTTTCCTTCGACGTCATCTCTTTTTTCCCTTCAAGCAAGGCGGTCAGGAAAAGCAGCACGGCTGCGGTGGTGATACAGCTGTCGGCCACGTTAAATGCCGGCCAATGGCCTCCACTCGTCGGCATGATCTTCTCGTAAAGCGGCAGTTTGAAATCAAGAAAGTCAACGACGTAGCCTTGGCCAAGCCGCGCCCAAAACCCGGCATCCTGATAAGGCTCCAACCAGAACCCCTGGAACAATCGGTCGGTAAGATTTCCCAGAATCCCTGAGACCAGCAACGGCGCCGACCAACGGGCCGGCCCCGTGAACGATCCACGTTTCCAGAAGAACAGGATCAACCCGAGTGCCATCACAAGGACAAAGAGAAACACGACCGGCGCCCAGGTCGTGCCATTGCCAATCCCAAATGCGACGCCCTGGTTATGCCTGCGGACCAGATTGAAAAACCCATCGATCACCGGACGTGTGTCTTCCGGCACAAAAAATTTCTCCCCCTCGACCAGCACGAAGGGCAGCTTGAAATTGAAAACCACCCACCACTTTGATATCTGGTCGAGGATGTAGAGAGGCAGGGTCACCACCAGCAACAGGCGGATGATCTTCGTGGATGGCATAACTTCGGACATAGCCAGGAGGGTTAGATGACTTCGCTACAACGCTGACACACATCGGTGACCAGTGGTTCATAGCGTCGGCAGCGCGGACACATACAGTGCGCGGTTGCCTTGGCCGTGGCACTCACCTCGTCACCCGTCACCACGCCGAGTTCGGCAAGAATAAAGAACTCGGTTACAAAATCACGCTTATCCAGCAGGGGTCGGCATGGGTGGTCGGCGGGCAGGGTGACCGTGACATCGGCCTCGTTGTTCTTATTGAATGTCTTCGCCTGCACCTCTTTCTCGATGGCGGTCTGAATGATGGCACGCAGCTCAAGCAAGCTGTTGATTTGCGTGGTCGCCTGCCCGGAAGCAAACTCAGGATCCTCCACGGGGAAGTCCTGCTCGTGCACACTGCCCGCGTTGCCGGCGTGCTCCCACGCCTCATCGGCAGTGAACACAAGGATCGGGGCGATCAGACGGCAAAGCCCGTCAAAAACCCGGTGCATCACCGTCTGCGCAGCAAGGCGGCGGCTCGAGTCCTTCGCATCGCAGTACATCCGGTCCTTGGTAATATCCACATAAAGCGCGCTCAGTTCATGGGCGCAGAACTGGTTGATCTGGTTAAACACCTTGCGAAACTGGTAGGCCTCGTAAGCACTGCGGCATTCCGTGATCACCTCGTTAAGGCGCTCAAGCACCCAGCGGTCGAGCAGGGTCATCTCCGCCTTGGCAACGGACTGCGTCGCCGCGTCGAAGCCGCTGACATTCCCTAACAAAATACGCAGGGTATTGCGCAGTCGGCGATAGGGGTCCGTCACCTGTTTGAAAAGCTTGTCGGAAAAGGGCACCTCGGTCTGCCAGTCCACGGAGGCCGCCCAAAGGCGTACGATGTCCGAGCCAAACTGGTCATAATAATGCTTGGCATTGATCGGTTTCTTGCCGGATTTGGAGATTTTTTTGCCGGAGGTATCGACCACGAACCCGTGCGTCATCACCGCCTTGTAGGGTGCGGTGCCACGCGCTGCCACACTGAGCATCAGCGAACTCTGGAACCATCCACGGTGCTGGTCGGTGGCCTCGAGATACAGATCAGCCGGCGCGCTCAACTCGGGGTGACGGTCCATCACGGCGACATGACTGGAGCCGGAATCGATCCAGACATCCAGGGTGTCGCGGCACTTCTTACTCCCCTCCGGGAGGTCGAGGCGTGCCGCCAGTTGGGCATCATCCAGCTCAAACCAGATGTTGGTCCCCTCTTGCTCCACCAGATCGGCAACCTTGCCAATCAACTCGGTGCTGATGATCGCCTCGCCCTCGGGGGAGAAGAACACGGGAAGCGGCACGCCCCAGGTCCGCTGCCGCGAGATACACCAGTCGGGACGGGATTCCACCGTGCCGTAAATCCGGTTACGCCCCCACTTCGGCAACCATTCGACCTTGTCGATTTCCTCCAGCGCCTTGCCCCGGATATCTTTGAGCGAGATGAAGAACTGCTCCACCGCGCGAAAAATGATGGGGGTCTTGGAGCGCCAGCAGTGGGGGTATTGATGGGAGTAGAGCTCCTGGCCCAGAAGATTGCCACCCTCGTCCAGGATCTCGGTGATGCGTTTGTTCGTCTTGAAAACGTGCTGGCCGACGAGTTCGTCCATGCCGCACTCCTCGGTGAACTTCCCGTCGCCGTCGACCGGGGAGAGCAATCCGAGGTCATTCTGCATTCCGGCCACGTAGTCATCGGCACCGTGACCCGGTGCGACATGCACAGCGCCGGTTCCGGTTTCCGCCGTCACGAAATTGGCAAGGATGATCTTGGAGGTACGTGGCAAGAACGGATGGCTGGCCAATTTGCCCTCCAGCTCCTTGCCGCGGAAACGGCTGACTTGCTCGGTCAGGGCAAACCCGGTCTTGGCGGCGAAATCGCCCAACAGGTCCACCGCGACCACCAACTTTGCCGAACGCCCGTCCTCGTGCGTAAAGACCCCGCAGACATAGTCAAACTGCTCATGCACGGCAATCCCGAGGTTGGCTGGCAGCGTCCACGGAGTGGTGGTCCAGATCACCATCGAGGCCCCTGCCCAATCCCCGTCGGTATCCGACAAGGGGAAGCGCGCATAGACGGCCATGCTCTTTTTATCGAGATACTCCACCTCGGCCTCAGCCAGGGCGGTGCCGGCACCATAACTCCAAAGCACCGGCTTACGGCTCTGGTAGACGGCATCCATTTCCACCAGCTTGCCAAAGGTGCGGATGACGTCGGCCTCATAACCCGGATCAAGTGTCAGGTAGGGGTTCTCCCAATCACCAAACACACCCAGACGGCGAAAACTCTCGCGCTGAATATCGACAAATCCCATGGCGAAGTCGCGGCAGCGACGGCGAACCTCGGCGGGTTCCTCGTCACGAGCGTCCTGCATCACCTTGAATTCGATGGGCAGGCCATGACAGTCCCAACCTGGGATATAGGGGGTCTCGAAGCCCGCCATGGTCTTTGATTTGAGAACGAGATCCTTGAGCACCTTGTTCAGGGCGGTGCCCATGTGCACATCCCCGTTGGCGAACGGAGGGCCGTCATGGAGGATAAACCGGGGGGCCCCTTCCTCCTTACGGCGCTTCTGAATACGCTGATACAGATTCAGATCGTCCCAGCGCTGCAGGCGCAGGGGCTCGTTTTTCACCAGATCACCCCGCATGGGAAAACCCGTTTCCGGCAGGCTCAGGGTGTCTTTGTAGTTGGGCTGTTTGTTTGATTCGTCCGCGCTCATGGCTGTCTAAAGTCTCTCTTGGTTGAGGGCGCGGACGCTAAACTCTCAAGCCCACGGGGTCAATCGCGGAGTTTCCATGCTTCAAAGAGATGGAATCACTGCCGTGACACCCCGGGTGGCAGCCACTCCTTCGGCATCGGCCGTATCGCCGGCTCCACCGGCGCAGGCTGTTCGCCACTCGCCGCCACCGCATACCGGTCAATCCTCTTCTGAATCTCAGACTCCGGATAGGCCCCGGCAAACTGATGCACCAGACTGCCGCCCCGGTAAAACAGGAAGGCGGGGACGCCGCGGATCTGGTGACTCGCCGCCCAGCCCCGGTTGGCATTGGCATCCACTTTCACAATCCGCACCTTTTCTCCGTTGGTATCAGCTAGTCGTTCCAACACGGGAACGAGACCCCGGCACGGGCCTCAGGTATCGGTATAAAACTCAACAATCACCATCCTCGACTCCGTCGAAATGATCCCCTTGCCCTGCTCCTCGTCCACCTGCTCCACCTCCACCACCCCGGCTGCCGAGGACTCGTCGCCCCCCAACAACCCCTTGGCCTTGTCGGTCAAATCGGCCATCTTGTCGCACGACGCCATTCCCACCACCAGCGCCACCACCATCCCCTTAGCCTGGGCCGGTGATCCAATTCGTAAATGCTTCATAAATTCTGATTATCATGTAATCCGTAATAAATCAAGTCCAAGGTGCAGCCTTAGCAAGCGCTGCCCCATGTTTCATCCCCCTTCCTGAGGATTTGCTCTGTATTTCTGGGAAAAACACTCTACCATTTCCTCGTGAACGTCGGCATCATCGCAAATCCTAACAAACAAGGAGCAGCAAAAACAATCAGCGAGCTCTGCGTAGCTCTGGAAAAACAGAACATTGTTCCCATCCTGGAAACCAACACCGCAGCAATCATTCATGCGGCCAAGGGGGTGGATGCCGCCACATTCGCCGACACCTGCGACGTTGTCGCCGTGCTCGGCGGCGATGGAACCATGCTGGATGCCGCCAACAAGATCGGCCCCGCAGACATCCCGGTAGCGGGCATCAACATCGGCACGTTCGGATTCCTTACCACCTGCACCGACGACGAGCTTGATATCTTTGCGGAAGCCGTGGCCAGGAAAAGCTACACATTGATCAGGCGGATGCAGCTCCGCGCGACCATCATCGCAGAAGACGGCACGCAACAAAGCTTCCGCGCCCTGAATGAGATCACCCTCGCCCGTGGCCCGACGGGCCGGTTGGTCTCTCTGGATGCCTGGGTCGATGGCGAACTGCTGAACCACTATCGTGCCGACGGCCTGATCGTGGCGACCACGACCGGTTCCACGGCTTACTCGCTGTCCGCAGGAGGCCCGTTGATCGCGCCCAAGGCCGAGGTCTTTGTGATCACCCCCATTTGCCCACACAGCCTGAGTAACCGCTCGCTGGTGGTATCAGACAGCTCCACCGTCGAGCTTGCCCCGGCGCAGGATGCCGAGTGCCCGATGTTTTTTACGGTCGATGGCCGGGAGATGGTTGAAATCCAGCATGGCGACCGGGTCAGGGTGGAGCAGGCCGGGCATGCCCTGCCATTGCTGCATCTCGAGGGCCGGACGTTTTATGCCACGCTGCGCCAGAAACTTGGCTGGGGCTAGCCGTGGTGCTTTCCCCCTCCGCGCAGGCCCCGACCGCCCCCCTCAGTTCCCGTATATGGCGAGGCTTTGTGATTGCCGTGCGGCGTCCTGTCCGCTGAGATCCCCATCATGAGATACGACCCCGCAGCCCCCCCGCTTGCTGTCGGTCAGCGCGCCCGCAGGGGCAGACTGTCTTGGGCTGTCGGCACATCCACCCTAATCCTGTTAGTCGGAGCGCTGGCATGGCTCTACCGGGCCGAACTCACCTGCCTGACGGCGAAGCCGCCTCCGTCCGAGCTAACCGCCCCCCCCGTTCCCGACCCCGTCACCTATGCCGTGCTAGTGGATGAGATCGATTATCACCGGACAAAACTCGCCAACAAGTACCACGCCGCGGAAACCGACGTTGAACGCAAAGTCGTGCTGCAAAGCGCCAAAAACCTACTTGAACTGACCATGCCCCAGATGATGTCGTGCTGGCTCGGGACCCCGTGGGATTTTAACGGCACCGCATCCAGCCCCGGTGCGGGCAAGGTCGCGTGCGGGTATTTTGTTTCCACCGTCATGCGCGATGCCGGTTTTGATGTGCACCGCATCCGCCTCGCCCAACAACCCTCGCAAAACATCCTGCGCACTTTCCTTCCCCGCAACCAATTGAAAATCACCGTGGCGGTGAATTACAACAACTACATGCAGTCGATGCGTAAGCGCCCGCACGGCATCTACATCATTGGCCTCGACCGGCACGTAGGATTTATCGTGCACAACGCCGCAGGCCTGCGGTTCATCCACTCGGGTGGAGCCACCCACAGGGTGGTCAACGAATCGGAATCGGACGCCCAATCCATCCGGCATTCACGCTACCGCGTTATTGGCAACCTGACGGCCAACGCGGAGCTTCTCCGCAAGTGGTTGCTGCAGGAACCATTTCCCACACAAAGCTAGGAAACTTTTTTCAGCCGCTTCCCCGCCCGCTTTTCCACAGCGACTGCCGACTTCTCATCACCCATACCACGCAGGAACTCGGCGTAGTTGGTCGATACGGTGGCGTAGTCCATCGGCGCCTCGCGCACCTTGTCCTCGTAGATTTTCAGGGAGTTCATAAAGTGCTTTTTCGCCCAATCCTTCTCATCGGTTTCACACAAGGCCAACGCCAGATTGGCGTGGGACTGGGCGGTCTCCAGGTGGTGCTCGCCAAAGGTCTTACGGCGCGCCTCCAAGGCCATCATATGCATCTCGCGCGCCTGCTCGTAATACCCGGCTGCCAGGTAGAGCGCCCCGACGTTGTTACAGATCGCGGCAGTCTCTTCGTCGTCATCGCCCAGTGTCTCGTGGCAAATCTTAAGTGCCTTCAAGTACAGGTTTTCCGCCGTATCGAAGTCGCCACGGCTTTTGTAGATGTAGGCCACATTGTTGCACAAGTCCGCCACATCGAGCACCGATGGCGGGTCCATCCGTTCAAAAAGATCGATACTTCGCTTATAGAACTTAATCGCCTCGTCCTCGTTCCCGTCGGAATCGTAGACGACGGCAACGCTGGCATTGATACGCGCCAGTGGCTCAAGGTATTCGTCCTTCCCTTGCAGTAACTCCAGGGCTTCAAGATAGGCCATCCGGGAGTCCTCGAGATAACCATACTGGCGGAGAAAGTCTCCTTTGACCTCGAGGGAAACCGCAAGCGCCTCCGTGCTGGCGGCATCGTCATCCAAGGTGGCACGCGCCTTGTCCACCGCGGTAGTTGCCGCGTGCATGGCCTCGTCCCATTCCCCCGCCTCACAGAGTTGTTTGACTCTGTCCTGAAGCATGTTCAATAAATTAGCGGTTCCAGATTCCATAGAAGTGTGTGACGTAGGGTGTTGCTTGCATGTTGATAGGCACTCAATACATACCTACTTACGGAATAATAGACACCATTCTCACGCAGATGACCAGCGAAAACCCGTGTATCGATCATCCTCCCACGGCATCCATGCATGCCGCCCGACCGCGGGGCAAGCTTCCAAAGGCCTGCTCCAGGGCCAGGGCCGCACTGGTCCTGCTGTGGGCCACCCCCAGCAACCTGGCCATTTCGTGCTCATAGTGGAGTACGGCCCGCTTGCCCCCCCCCTGGTCGGCCAAATAGGCCAACCCGCGCCGCAGCAGGTCATAAAGCTCCGGCACCGGATGCTCCAACTCTACCACATGCGCCAACAGCTCGCCAAAGTAGGCCGCCACCACGGTATCGACGTATTTTCTCCGTAATGGTTCACGGTAGTCAACAACGACCACTTCCCGCAGCGTGTGCAACTCGCTTTTCCGGCTGCGCGCCCAGTTGAGTTCGGCCTCGAAAAAGAGATCCAGCTTCCCCGCAAACGGGCTTTTGGGCCTACGCGCGCCCTTGGCCACGGTCTTGATCAAGCCCTCGTCCCGCGTACACCAATGGATGATCAAACTGGTTTCGGTCAGTCTGGTAAGCCTGATGATAATGCCTAGGGACTTCTCCATCGCCGCAGCCAGTAGAACACGGGAACCCACCTGCGGGAAGAACCGTCTTCCACGATCAGCGCCTCAAGTCATCCTCCACAGGCATGCCTAGCGCGCCTTAAGCACCTGTTTGAGAAAAATACGCTGCTCACGGTAGGTGATCACTGCATTGCACTCACGCAGAAAGTCCGCGCCGAACAGCCCGACATAATCAAGCCCCCGCTTGAAACGATCGAGGTCAGTGGCCAACAGCTTACGTTTATTAAAGCGCGCATTTCCCATGGAGACGGACTGTACCATACACCCCGCCGCGGGTGCCGACCCGCCGATTCCGTAAACTTTTTTATCCATCGGCCCGACCTCCACATTGTTGTCCTTGGCCGCCTTCAGGTGGAGTAATGAGTTATCCGCGCCCGTATCAATCATCCAGGTCACCGAATTACCATTGAGCTTGCCATCCACAAAGATGTGATTCCCCCTCCGCTTGTACTGGAAGTGCTGATACCGCCGTAATTCGAGAAGCTCCTGGATGGAAAGGCTACGGCAGTGCTGCAAAAAGACGGCACCCTCTTGAGACCACTGGAGGACATAGTTAGCATCGGCGGCAATCAACCTCGACACGGGAAGTTGCAGCACTTTTCCGTTCGTCCCCTTGAGGGTCACGACCGTGGCTGTCTTTTTGACAATATGGCCACGATACACCTTCTTATCCTTCGTCTTGAAAATTCGGAAACTTTGCTCGCCATCCACCACCTCCCCGGACCCATCAATGTCCGACTTGTCGGGACGAAGGTAAATTCGCCTCTCCCGATAGGAAATCACCGCATCCAGGTCCGAGAGGAAATCGGCGCCAAACAGACCATCGTCGCGCAGTTTGACCCCCTTGTGCCTGTCCTTGGTCATGTCAGTGGCCAGAATCCTGCGGTTCTTCAACACGGACTCCCCAATGGACAGTTGTGCGACTTCAGACCATGCCGCAGGCGCTTCTCCCGAAACCCCGTAAACCTTCTCGGTGAACTCACCCAGGGGGCAGCCGGTTCGCTTGGCCGCACCCGTATGAAACAGACTCGAGCCCGCACCTGTATCCACAATGAATTTCGCCGGCTTGCCATTGATTTTTGCATCGATAAGCATCGAGTTCCCTTCGAATTTGATCGGAATCGCCTCATAGCCACGCAAGGTCAGCAATTCCCCCACTGACAACCCCTTACAGCGTTGTAGAAAGAAAGCCTTCGCCTTACTCCAGCCTCTGACAAATTCCTGGGCATCCTTATCGAGGGTCGAAACATCGACGCTGGCACGCTTGCCATTACGAAGCAAAAAAACGGCCTTTGTCGCACTCTTATCAACAAGCACAGCCTTAATACTCCTTCCCTCCGAGTTGGTGAACTCCCTGTAATTTATCTCCGCCTGAGACTGCGCCGATGACATTCCCGCCCCGAAGATCAGGGTTGCTGAAGCCAGTGTAATTTTTAACCTATTCATAATCATACAAAATAACAAGTTGATGCCAGATTCACCCGGACATCGTTGTGGGTGGCCGCCATGCCTTTCCGCCCCTTTGCCTACTTAAAATCCTTCGAAACAACAAATGCAATCCAGTCTTTTTCAAAATCCCCAATCGAATCAAACCCGAAGATTTTCACCAGTTCGGTCGGGTCGGGGATTTGGTCTGAGGTGTTAATCAGCCTGGCCAACTTGGCATAGGCCGCGATACGCTTCTGGGTGCTTTGCATATAGCATGACAGCGAATACATCGTCACCAAATTCTCAGGTGTGACAGCGGCGGGGGATTGAATAGCCAGAGTCTTGAGAAGACCAGGCTTCACCTTCCCCTTTTTCACCAATTTCTTTAGCAACCTCGGCCAGGCCGAACCATCTTCAAACCCCGATTTCGTGGCAACATCACCACCGTAATCCGCCGATATCAGGTTGGTCTCTGTTTTTTTGGTAAGTTGGATCTCCTTGTAATAGGCATGTCCGGTCGAAAGCGAAAAGTACCCCACACCACTGACCGACGACACCCCACCCACCTGGGTTCCAAACAGGCGACCGCAAATGACATGGGTCTGGAAGGAATCAAACTTACGGCGGAATCGCTTCGCATCCTTGATGTTGAATACTGCGGCTTGTTCTTTCAGTTTCAACTTCTCCACACTCTCAGCGGGAACCGTCACTCCCGTGGCAGCCACCTTGTCCCAGGTCAGCTTGACTTTTGCCGCATACTTGTCCCGGCCCGTCTTCTCAAGTAACGCAACCTGGTACTTGCCCAACTCCGCGTACTGCTCCGATTCCGACGGGATCACAATAAGCTGCCTCGTCTCACCCCAGTTCTCACGGAATTCAAAATGCTGAAACGCCATCCCATGCCAGCAGGCCTCCGCCGTTTCCGCAATCCCGGTAACCCTCACCCCCTTGCCCACCGCAAAAACAAAGTGCTTGGTCTCATACAGATCAAACGACAAGACTGAATTCCCATCAAAAGTCAGCCGCTCTTTCAGCTTAGTGAGAAAATCCTTCGGCTTACGGTATGACAACTCAGGAATGGAAGGAGTCCCTTGGAATATCACATCACCCGCAGCTTCGGCATACTCGATCAGATACTGCCGATCCGCCAATGATAAATCCGTCACTTTGAGCGAAATCTCCTTCGGATCCTTCGTCACCAGTTTCACCACTCCGTCCCTGTACTTCAGTAACTGGGCTTCAATGGAAGTCCCCTTACTGGACGTCCAGATGCGAAAATCCGCAGCTTGGGAAAAGGTGGCCATCATCGCGAGGACAAGTGCTTGTTGAGTAAGAAATTTCATGGAATTTGCTGTTTGCTGATTTCGGTCGAGCATTTCACATTCGCCTCCGGGGACAAGCTTATAAAAAAAAACCACTCCGCCTGCTTTTCTCCGCGATTCGTGATTCCATTCTCTGAAAATCCCGCTATCACTCGCGCACGTATGAGTGACCACAATATCGCTGACCTCCTGGCGTTGGACACCGGCGCGCTGAAAAGCCGCCTGTCCGAACTCAGGAGGTACCTTTGACGTCCCCGCCATCGAGAAAAAACTCGCAGGGTATGACCAAACCATGACCGACCCGGATTTCTGGAACGATCCCGACAAAGCCCAGGGCGTCGTCGCGGAGGCCAACCTGCTCAAAGGCCGGCTCAACCCGTTCCTCGCCATCGAACAGCGGGCTAACAATCTGGACGAAGTTATCGAACTTGCCAAAGAGACGGACGATATGGACTTCGCCCGGGAGGCGAACAACGATTACAAGGCGATCATCAGGGAGCTTGATCAATTCGAACTCATCACCCTGCTTGACAAGCCCACCGACGCCACCAACGCCTACCTCACCATCCAGGCCGGCGCCGGCGGCACCGAGGCCTGCGACTGGGCGGAAATGCTGCTGCGCATGTACACACGCTGGGCTGAGAACAAGGGATTCACCGTCACCAACCTCGACTACCAGGACGGCGACGGGGCCGGCTGCCGCACGGCCTCGCTCAAAATCGACGGCCCTTACGCCTACGGTTATCTGAAAAACGAACGCGGCGTCCACCGTCTGGTGCGGATTTCCCCGTTTGACGCAGCCGGCAAACGCCACACCTCATTCTCCGCCGTTGATGTTTCTCCGGAAATATCCAAAGACATCATCATCGAAATCCCCGAGACCGACGTGGAAATCAACACCGCCCGCTCCGGCGGCGCAGGCGGACAGAATGTCAACAAGGTGGAAACCGCCGTCATCCTCAAACACAAACCCACCGGCATCATGATCCGCTCGACCCAGGAGCGGTCGCAACTGCGTAACCGGGAAAACGCATGGTCACTGCTCAGGGCCAAACTCTACCAAATCGAGGAGGACAAACAAAAGGCCGAGGCCGACCGCGAATACTCCGCCAAGGGTGAAATCGGCTGGGGCAGCCAAATCCGCTCCTACGTTTTCCAACCCTACCAAATGGTCAAGGACTTGCGCACCGGCGAGGAAACAGGTAACATCTCATCCGTGATGGACGGAAACATCGACCCCTTCATCGAGGCCATGCTGAAGGGAAAGACCCGGAAACCTTAGGTTTCAAAACCTAGGTTTTAAGCACTAAACTCCAAAAAAGCCGGTCTCCAGCCTGAACATCTAACTCCGCATCCTCCGAACTATTCGCTTAGCCCTGCCCCAAAAAACATGAACGCACGCACAGGCATACTCTTGTTAGTCTCCGGCCCGTCCGGCTCAGGAAAAACAACCCTGTGCCGACGGCTCGCCAACGAACAGGAGGCCGTCTACTCAACCTCCTGCACGACCCGTCCGGCCCGCGAGGGCGAACGCAACGGCCACGACTACCACTTCCTCACCCGCGAGAGCTTCCAGGAAAAAGTCGACGCAGGTGACTTCCTCGAACACGCCGAGGTCCATGGAAACTTCTACGGCACCCTGAAGTCCGAAGTCCTCGACCAGATCTCATCGGGAATCGACGTCGTCATGGACATCGACGTCCAGGGGGCGGACCAGGTGCGCGACTGCACGGACGCCGCAATCCAGTCGGCCCTGGTCGATCTCTTTGTCATGCCCCCCACCGAGAAGGAGCTGCGCAACCGCCTGACTGGTCGCGGCACCGACACCGAGGACGTCATCGCCCTGCGCATGAAAAATGCCCTTGGCGAAATCGAATACTGGCCGAAGTACAACTACCGCTTGCTTTCCGGCACGCATGAGCAAGATTACTACCAGTTCAAATCCCTCCTCGTCGCTGAACGGCTCAAGGTGTCCCGACTGATCGCCCCCTAGCCACCCCCACTTTCCCATGTTTACCATCATTCTTGGCGTCACTGGCTCCATCGCCGCCCACAAGGCTGCGGGTATTGCCTCGCAGCTTGTTAAAGACGGCCATGACGTTCACTGCGTGATGACCCGGTCCGCTACCGAGTTCATCACCGCCCTAACACTCCAGGTCATCTCGCGCAATCCGGTACTGGTTTCACTCGAGGACGAAAAGCAGTCATGGAAGCCGGGACACATCGATCTCGCCGACCGGGCCGACCTGTTGCTCGTCGCGCCTGCCACGGCCAACACGCTCGGCAATTTTGCCAACGGGCTTGCACCCGATCCGTTGTCGGGCATTTACCTCGCCACCCGTGCCCCCGTCCTTATCGCTCCCGCGATGAACGGCAAGATGTGGCAACACCCGGCGACCCAACGCAACGTCGACCGACTGAGCCAGGACGGCTGCCAATTCATCGGTCCCGAAGATGAAGGCATGCTCGCCTGCGGCTACTCCGGCCCCGGCCGCTTAATGGCGCAAGATCAAATCATTACGGCTGCCGAAAAAATCCTCTCGCAGCCGGCAAGCCAATCCTAGTTCCCCCATTCCCCCATGACCATTCTCATCACCGCAGGTCCAACCCGCGAGGCGATTGATCCCGTCCGGTTTCTCACCAACAGATCGTCCGGGAAAATGGGATACGCCCTCGCCCGGACCGCCGCCGAGCAGGGCCACCGGGTGATCCTCATCTCCGGGCCGACCGATCTTGACGTGCCGGATCGGGTCGATTTCATCCCCGTGGAAAGCACCATGGAAATGTACGCCGCCGTCGAGCACCGGATCGCCAAGGCGGATGTCGCCATTTTCGCCGCAGCCGTGGCCGACTACCGCCCCGCTCATGTGTCGGAAGAGAAAATCAAGAAAACCGGGGGGACGATGACGCTGGAACTTGTGCGCAACCCGGACATCCTGGGCTCGGCCCGGAATCAGTTTGCCTACCAAGGCGTGCTGGTCGGCTTTGCCGCCGAGACGGAGGATCTCGAGGAGAATGCCCGGAGCAAACTTGAGAGCAAGGGATGTGATCTGGTGGTCGCCAATGACGTGTCCCGCAAAGACATCGGCTTCGACGTCAACGACAACGAGGTGCTACTCGTATTTCCGGATCGTACCGAGCAGCCGCCCAAGGACACCAAACAGCACCTCGCTCACATCATCCTTGAACACATCATCGAGTTAACCCCGGTGGGCGGTCCGAATTAACTCCTTGAGCCGGTCACTCTCGTCCTTGAGGTGCTCAGGCATATCGCGCAGCACCCAGGGCAGGCGGTAACGCCAGTTCTCACCACCCACGGTGCCGGGAACGTTGATGCGCTTGGTGCTATCGATAATATCCGTTATCATCAAGGCCGCGTAATTGGCCTTGGACTTCAGTAGCTGCTCAAACAGGGCCCACTTCACCACAGGTCCGTATCGGGCATAGGCCGCCGCGGTGTTACCCTTCGGCAGCCCTGCAAAGTCGCTCAGCAAGGCGAGGCCGCGCAGCGCCCCCTCGTGATCGGGACCCCCTAACATCGCCTTGAGGGTATTCCACATCGCGGGGATGGAATCATGATCATGCGTGGCGTAAGTGGCAAAGGCGCACTCCGGATACTCGGAGCCGGGAACCGCTTCGCCATCACCCCGGGCCTCCCAATGGCAAACCTTGAAGCCTGCAATCCCGAGCTTTTGCAAATGCGGGCGCACGTAATCAGGCACACATCCCAGATCTTCCCCGACCACCTCACCGGCACCCGCCGCCTCCAGAATGACTCGTAGGTACTTGTCACCATCAGCCAGATTGGCGGCCCTGTGTTCAACCGTATCATCAGGCCGGGGGAAAAAGCCGGGAAGCGGCCCGCCGGTCAGCTTTTTCGCCTGCTGCTCGGTCAGCCCGACAAACTCATGGTTCCTCTTCGGTCGCCACGGAAAACTGTAAATCCGGTAAAAGCCGAGGATATGGTCGATGCGGAAGATGTGAAACACATCGGTCAGCTTCGCAATCCGGCGACGCCACCATGCGTAGTCGTGTTGCTCCAGGACATCCCATTGGTAAAGGGGAATCCCCCAGTTCTGACCCCACTGGCAGGCAAAGGCGTCGTCCTTGAACACGGTCTCCGGAGGCGAACCACCGGAAAGCGTCAAATCAAACCACTGCGGCTCGAAAAAGACATCCGCGCTGTTGTAGGAAATGCCGATGGGAATGTCACCCATGAGCTTCACGTCCTTCGCTTCCGCATACTGGCGAATCTGCCGCCACTGGCTGAAGGCGTGCCACTGCACCCAGGCGTAAAACGCCAGGTTTTGATCGGCCTCACGAGCATCCGGGCCGGCCAAATAGAGTTCGGCTTTCTCCCGGGTATTATACGCGTCCGGCCAGCTTTCCCATTCCTCGGTAGCCGCCATTTCCATCAGCCACCGGTACTGGCAATAGGGCACCAGCCACTCCTGCTCCGCCAAACGGAATGCCTCAAATGCCGGATCCTGACTGCCCGCTTGGCAAAACCGGTCAAACCCGTCCCCGAGCAACTTCCATTTCGCCCGCTTACTGACCTCATAATCCACCAGGTCACCGCCCTGCTGATCCGTTCCGAACTGCTTGGCTGCCGCCCGGATGTCATCGACCCCGATTTCGGGTATCGCCTCCATATCCAGCAGCACAGGATCGAGTGCAATCGAACTGATCGCGTTGTAGGGGCTGTTGTCAGAACCCGTCTCATTAATTGGCAGCAATTGCAAAAAACCAATGCGATGCTCCGCCGCCCAGTCAACCATCTCCCTGAGGGCAGAGGTATCCCCGATCCCAAGGTCGTCATCACGCCGAAGTGAAAACACAGGGATCAGCAAACCTAGTCGTCTCAACCGATCCATTGCAGCGTTGGCCATGCCGGGATATCAGGCGGATGTGCCTTGCATAGCAATAGCAAATGCAGGAATCTGTGACTTACCCAGTGAATCGGGGGGAACAGGCATCAGTCCCGGCAGGATCGCCCCACTTCACCACGCTTTCCCACTTGCCAAGAGCCTTACAAGTGAGCCATAATGCCGAGGCTATGAACACCCAATACCCCCTACCATTGATTGCCGCATGCCTCGGGCTCCTTGCCCCCCTCCTTGCATCCTCCTGCGGAGCGCCCAACCCTGACCTGCAACAGCAAATGGACAGGGATATCCTCACCGCGGCGGAAAACAAAGCCGCCGGCAATACCGCCGCCCCGCAACAGGGGCAAGGCAGCAAAAACTATGGACATGGCGGGTTCTAGTCCGCTAGTCCCTCGCCCTTTTCACGATAAGCCCTCGTTTCCCGGCTAGAACTCGTAACGCGCGGAAACGCTCAACGAGTGGAAGCGGGATTTGTAATCACCTTGCACCAGCGGGCTTGCCGCCGCACCCACGGAGCGGTCTGAAAACGCGTACTGGTAGGCAGCGTCCCAAGACCAGCTTTCCCCTTGATGACCTACACCAAGCGTTAGCCAGTGCCGGTCCGCATCCGCGACCGACGGGTCATAGTTGGCATCAGGTTGTGCACTCTCGATGAAGTTGTATCCGAAGCGAGCCTTCCAGCCATCTCCGAGATCATACTCGGCACCGATCGAATAAATGTAGGAGTCCTCCCACTCGTAAGGAAGAGGCAACGTGTTGAGAGCCGCCAGAGGCCCGGGAAATCGAGAGCTCAACGTCATGGTTCCAAGCTTCGACCAGCCGACCCATTCGATGTTTGCTTCGATATTCCAGCATGCATTCGGACGGTATGAATATCCCACGGCCAAGGTATCAGGTGTCACGAAGCCATCGACTGAAGATGCCGCACTCACGCCGTGCAATCCACTTCGGGTCGTGCCCTCGAGATCAAATTCTGTTTTGCTCCGGTAGACGATACCCAAGGAATGCTTTGCGGAAGGTTGCCACAGAGCACTCAGCGTCCAGGAGACACCGAAGTCATCACCCTTGAATGAAAACTCATCGCTCGATGGCGACGGTGCAAGTCCGCGCCGCAGATCAACGTCCGCGCTATGGACCCCGATACCGCCACCCACGGACAAGGTCTCGGAAACCTTATATCCACCCACAAGCCAGAATGTTGCGTACTCGAGCTCTGCCTGGGTCGTGATTTGGCGAAAACTGTTATTCAGCCCCCACTCACCGGATAAGCCGAAGGGTGTGTTTAAGCCAAAACCAAGGACAAAATCCTCGTTGATCGGGACCGCTCCGTAAATCTGGGGAGCCGTAACAATGCCCGTTTTGAGCTTCTGGCTGCCACCCAGATCAAGATTGGCAGACACATTCAAGTCGATACTGTAAAACCCGGCCTGCACCGAGGCCGCATCAAGCTGAGTCAATCCCGCGGCATTGTAATAAACTGCCGCAGCCGTATTGGCCGTGGCCACAAAAGCATTGCCCTTGCCTACCGCCTCCGGTGCTTGTCCCGCAAGGTGAAATCCATCTGCTTGCAGCATGCCCTGCGTAGCCAATGAGGCTACACCCACTATCATCGCTTTACGTATTATCATATTATCAGGTATTGTATCGTCCGTTTGATTGTTTTTCAGGCGCCATAACGCGACCAGAACACATCGTTTCCAGCCAGCGATCCGACCAGGGAGTCCCAGCCGCTTGCCCCGACATCGACCCGCTTTTGCAAGTCGAAGAGAACTTTGAGCCGGATCATGTCCCGGCGGCTCTCCGGCAGCACTTCGAAGATCGCCCCGGCATGGGCGAGTCGGAAAAAGGCCGCAGCCAATGCAATGCATTGATCTGACGGGGCGTCGACGGTGGCCGTGCGAAAAGGTTCCAAATTCTTGGCGAGCAATCGGGATGACAGCTTAAACTCGACACCGCCCTGTGTTTCGGAAACCAGAATGATACCGGCATCACGCATCACGGTTGCCAGCGCGGCCAGCAGTGGCTTGACCTCACCCTGCATGGCATCCAATGATCCGGGCCAACCCGAACTCGATGGTTCGCCGCCCAGCCATTGGAAACATCCCAATTCCTCCGTCAGCGGCTCAAGCACATCCATCACGGGCACACTCTGGCTGTAGTCCAATGTCTGGCCACGTAATTTATCCTCGGTCAGACCCTCACGAATCGAACGAAGGAACACCAGGTGCCTGCGGTAAAGCTCCCGCCAGTTCAGCGTCGGATCAATCCCTAGCTCGTCCGTCTCACCTTCCACTCCGGCCTCGGCAAGCTCGACCAGTATCTTCAGCGCCTCACCCACATGCCTGAGCCCTTCATGACGAAAGACCGCGAGTGTGGCAATGGATAAAACCCGGTCCGACGAGGCGAGCATCTCCACACTTGAAAGCTTCTGGCGGAGTAGCGAATCCCTTTCTTTCTGGATCGCATACAAGTCAATGGCACGCATCAGGGCAACCTCCAGATCATTCACCTCCCAGGGTTTGGTGATATACTGGTACATCCCCCCCTTGTTAACGGCATCGATGGCCGCGTCGATGTCCGAGTAGGCCGTCGACAGGATCCGGATGCAGGAAGGCTTCAGCTCCGTCACTTTTTCCAGCAACTGGGATCCGGTCATATTGGGCATCCTTTGGTCCGTCACCACCAGCGCAATATCGTCCATGTGCTCCCGGAAAACCTCCAGGGCCTGCACCCCGTCTTCAGCAAGCAGAATGTTGAATTTATCCCCGAACAAGCGGGCGAAGTACTTCCGGGTTTTCTCCTCGTCATCAACAAAAAGCACGAGATGCTCGCTATGGTTGTTTTCGCTCATATTGTTCTATTAATAGAATATGTCGAAATCCGGCAAATAAATCAAGAAAAATTGAAATCTAACTTATATTAACTATTTGACAACAACGCTTTTTGAGCATCTTCGGCCAAGAAATGGAGCAGGAATTCCGTGTAGACACCGAGTTCTGACGCGACACTCGCCTCGGCATTGTGTTGCCTTAGAATCCTGTGGCAAATACTCAACCCAAGGCCCATGCCCTCCCCGACATCATTTTTGGTGAAAAACGGTTCGAAAATATGGTTCACATCATCGGGATCGATGCCGCAGCCATTGTCGCGGACTGTGATGACTGTACCTCCGTCCGATCGTTTCCTTGCCCGTATTCTGATCTCGCCACGCACAAGACTGTCAGCTTTGACTTCGATGGCCCGTACTGAGTTGCTCAGCAAATTAACAAACAACTGGCACAACTGCCCCTCGTTGCCATGAATGACCAGTTGTTCGTTCAAATCCACCTCGAAGTCGATCCCGGAAAGGGAGGAGCTACACAGCCTGCGTGCACTTTCAATGACCTCTTCCAAAGCCAGCTCCGTCATCAACGTCGTATCTCCTCGCGTGAAAGCTCTCAAATCCGTCACAATGCCGATGACACGCTGCACCCCCTCTTGCGCATCACTCAGCACATCGATAAAGTCTTCACGTTCCTTCTCATTGATACTGGATTGGAAGGTTTTTAATGCATGCAGTGCCGTTTTGGTGTAGTTCAACGGGTTGTTCACCTCGTGTACAATGCCTGCGCTCATCCGCCCCAATGACGACAGTTTCTCGGCCTGGACCAACAAGCTCCCCTGCTCCTTGAGCTGACCATAAGCAGCTTCCAACTGCACATTGTTCTCGCCGAGCTTCACTTCAAACGCACTACTGGTCAACAGGTTTTCAGCTCTCACACCGAGCTCAACAGTTGAAAACGGCTTGGAAATAAAATCGTTCACCCCAGCCTCTAGCGCCTCTAACCGGGGTGCCTCGCTGGCCTGCGCCGTGATTAAGATGATCGGGATACGAGCCAGATTCGCGCTTTCCCTTATCTTACGTGTGACTTCGATGCCGTCCATTTCCGGCATCATCAAATCAAGGATAATCAAATCGGGTTGAGTCGACTGTGCCAGCTTCCAGGCAGCCCCGCCATCCGCCGCCTGCACCACCTCGTAGTCCGTCAACTGGCGCACAATGAACTTCCTCATCGCCGCTTCATCATCTGCCACCAAAACACGCTTTTTCCCACCCTCGGGCCGGTCGATTCCCTGCTCTTCAACAAGGCTCCCCCCCTCGGCTCCTTCATGGCCGTCACTGCTCATACCCGGATCATCCGCGCCCAACCGCGCCTGCTCGTTGAAACGCTCCAGAACATCAATCGCCACCGCTTTGCCGTCATGAATTTCATTCCCTTCAAGAGGTTCGGGTGCCGGAATCTGCACGCGGAATGTCGTGCCCTTTCCGAGTTCCGACTCCACACTGACCTTGCCGTCCATGCTTTCCGTCAAACTCTTCACCAGCGACAAGCCGATGCCAGCACCACGATGCTTTCTCCTTGCCGACATGTCTGCCTGCCAGAACCGGACAAACACGTTGCTTACATCCTCCTCACTCATGCCCTCACCGGTATCTGTCACGGTCAGCATTAAATCCTCGCCTACCCTATCCGCTGACAATACAATCGACCCCCCCGTTGGAGTGAATTTCACAGCGTTGACGGCGAGGTTAAGTATGATTTTCTCAAGCCGGTCACGGTCCAACCAAACGTTTTCCCTTTTCGAATCCCCGCAGTGACATGAGAGATCAACTCCCTTGAGCGTCGCCACCTGCCTGAGGTTGGAGGCAAGGCCATTGATAAAATCAGACACATTGACAACCTCGGGACGAGGAGGAGATTCACCGCTGTCCAGTTTGACCAGATCCAGGATGTCATTAATCAGCCGCAAGAGGCGATAGCCATTTTCCTTGATGGTATCCAAGTGCTCTTCCAGGATCGGGTCCCCATGAATCTTTTTATTGGCACGCAAATTCTCGGCGGGCCCTAGAATCAGAGTAAGAGGAGTTCTCAGTTCATGGCTCAAGTTGGCAAAAAACCGTGATTTCGTTTCATCGATGGATTTCAACTTTTGATTGGTCTCTTCGAGACGCGTTTTAAGCACAAACTCACGAAAACGACTGGTCGAATAAAAATAGGTAGCCAGAACCGCGATGGCCCCTGTGACAAAGACAAAGTAGGAAGGAATGAATCCTTCCTGATAAGAGACCCCGGAGCGCCCCATCACAAACACAAAACTCACAAAGCAAAGGGCGACGTTAAGAATAGCGTCTCTCACCCTCCAACAGAGCAATAAGGCTGCCCCCACCAGAACGAGATTGATTCCGCCGTAATAGGAACTGTGTGCATCATGAGCCTCGATGATCATCATCTCTATGGAAACCACCGGAATGAGCACCAATACGTGCGTCAATATTCGCGCAAGCCGGCTCCGCTTCACATACAACACGATCCAGCCACCCATGAGCAAAAGAGCTGCTGCCAAGCAGCGAATACTCAAGAACCGGGATACCAAGTCAGGATAGACCACGGCATCCAACAAACTGCCAACCAGCATGAATATGGCAGCAAACAACGCGGCCTTCATGCAGTTTTCCCTACGTAGCTGCGACTCGGATTGATTGAACAGCTCCAGCAGCCGGTTGTCACCTTCCATCATCACCATTAAAGTTGGGCAAATTTCTGAATCGGCACTTTCCGCAGCTCAAGGAAGAAATTGACGCCTGTTTCGTCACGTTTAAGATCAGACTGCAGCACCGTCCCATCGAGCGGGATGAGGTCGAGCATCTCCCAGTCGCTCCGATAAACCAGATTCCACTCCAGCACGTACTCCATACACCCACGCCACGGGTTTGTGGATGCGACATTGGTTACCACCGCCAACCCATTGGGCACGAGCAATTTGGAAAAAAGCCCGACCAGCCGCTTGCATACTTTCTGCGAGAGGTAGTCGAACAAACCTGCGCAATAGACCACATCAAAGGATTCCCACTCCATATCCACATCCCCCCGGCTCGCCTGCTTTAACAACTGGTGTACTGATCTCTCGATCAGTCGGACCCGCGTTTGTTTGCCCCGTTTGGATCGGATATCATCGAGGACACCGCCCGTGTAAGCCAAGGTTTCCGCATTAAAATCCAGCAGCGTCAGCTCACACTGGTCACTGATCTCGTTCTGTTCGAGGAACCGTTGCACCTCCACCGCCGGCCCGCAGCCCAAGTTGAGTATTTTGATTTTCCGCCCTTCCTCGGCACAACGTTGAGTCTCTTCAAGAAGCATCCTGTGGAGATAATTGATCCGATTACGGTGTGCCACCACCGGATCAATGCTCATGAAAATACGATTCAGCATTTTTGCGTAGAGCGAACTCCCCTCATAAGGATTCCCTAACATCATGTTGACCATTTCATAATCCCCTGCGTAGCCCAGTGGTTTTGAAAAAGCGCGGTAAGCAAACGGAGCACATAGCAACAACGGATGAAACTGCCTTCTCACGTAATACTTATGGGCCGGTTGCTCAATATCAGAAATCCCGCGGGATGATGCTTCAAAACTCGCCATGTGAGGTGAGAGTTCATCAAGCATTCGTTGGTCAATTTGAGAAATAACCTCTGATTCAACAACAGACACGTCGTTTGTATCCGACGTTCGTATACCCAGATCGATCTGATCCAGCCAGCGCTTCATTCCCAGCATCATGTTCTGCATGTCAGCTACCACGAGCTTGAACTCGGGATGAACCTCATGCGCACGTTTCCAGTCATGGACAAATTCATCAAACTGCTTGACGAGCCCGCCGTCTACTGACTGTCCGGAAAGCAATTCAACCTCTTTCCAACCCTGACCGAGGGTTGCCTCACAAACAAGCAACACACCCGTGTTGACAATATTTGAAACCACCGCCTTCCCTTCGTAAACCAGACGGCCATTGAGGCGGATATTAAAATCGCGTAAGACCTCGGACAGCTGGACCACACTGTAGGGATTATAGATCTCAAAGGAGACTGTGTAGCGCCGCATCCGCAGAATGTTCGCGCTCAGCCCAAAACCCTGACTATTGCTGAACTTGACATTGTTATTGGTAGAAACCGTCGTTGTTGTTGACATAGTTCGATAAGGGGAGCCAAGTTAATTACCCGATTATTACTCTGCGATACCACAGCCAAGCCATGCACTTAAGGAAGCAATCTTCTTGAATTGCCTCTTCTATGTCATAAAAATATCAACTATTACAGAAAAATTAATCTAACATTAAAAAACATCGTGCCAATCCGCCGTTCTTGGGATAGGCTCGACCCCGTTCCAGTCCACTAAAGATGAGCAGACCAGCCACACCCACCCCTTTTTTTCGTAAGGGAGACCGCGTCTATGACAAATCGGGGGTCGATCTGCTGCAGCTTGCCGAGCAGAATAATTTCAATGTCAAAAAGGTGGCGGAGATCCTCGGATTCACGGTGATCCAGCTCCAGCGGCACGTCGAGGCGGCGATTGGCCTCAAGCCCAAGGATCTCTTCTGCAACCACCGTGCGCTGCTGGCCAAACGTATGATCACCGAGGGAACCAGCCTGCACGATATCAGCGACAAGCTTGGCTACCTCTACTACAGCCACTTCTGCACCGATATTAAGAAGTTTTACGGTATCTCACCGAAGCAGTTGGAGAAAAAGCTGCGTCCCTAGGATTTTGTCATCCCTAAAATGGCGGATGATGACGCTGGAGCTTTTTTGTGATGGCAAGATGGATTCTTGCGTGCATGGCGATGCTCAAAAGAATGGCAACACAGCCATCGCTAAAAGAAACAAGCCGGCACGCGCAATGGCGTCCGCCATGCCCTCATCATCGGCTACCAGCGAACGGCTACCTATTCTGCTTCCGCGTCATCGCTGCAGGACAACCACGAGCGTGGCATAGCCAAAGGCAATCGCGGCAAGCATCCCCCCCTCCTTTCGGCTCAGGCTCATCCTTGACCACATCAGGGGGATCATCAGGATCGTCAGCCCTAGCATCACCCCCAGATCCAGCCAGGTGATTTTACCCGCATCGAGAGGTTTCACCCCCGCGGTCACCCCCATCACGGCAAGCAGGTTGAAAATACAGGATCCTATCGCGTTACCCGTGATGATATCACCCTGCCGCTTCAACGATGCCACGATGGACGTCGCCAACTCGGGCAAGGATGTACCCAATGCAAAAAGTGTCAGGGAAATAATCACATCGGGCACACCGAACCATTGCGCTACTTTCTCGCCGTGATCCACCAACCAGTCGGCCCCGGTCACGAGCGCCACCATACCGACGAGAATCAGCCCGATATCCACCAGCACCCTGCCGCCGCCTTTTTTGGCCTGCTCGATCTCCTCCTCCGAAAACTCCTCGAACTCCCTGGTGTAGCGGGCCTGTTTGGATAGCCTGACATTGGCAATGATGTAGCCAAGAATGCCGACAGCCAGCACGCCCCCCTCCCATCGGGCAAGGGACATATCGCGCATCATCCAGACAAAGACCAACGAACTGACCAGCAAGATCGGCAACTCCCGATGAATCAACTGGGCATGGATCGCCACCGGCCGGATCAGCGCCGCCACCCCAAGGATGAGAGCGAGGTTGAAGATATTGGAACCCACGATGTTTCCCAGCGCCATATCAGGGCTGGCAGCACTGGGCTCCATGGAAAAACCAAACCACCCGGCGGGTGCCGCGATCACCTCGGGCGAGTTTGCCTTCAGACACACCAGCAACTCCGGCATGCTGGTCCCGAACGCCACCACGGTCAGACCCACGACCAAGGGGGAAATACCCAGTCTCAACGCAATTTCAGACGCGCCCTTCACCAGCCATTCGGCGCCAAAGTAGAGCAGCACGAGACCACCGGTCAGCCATAGAAAATGTATTGTCAGATCCACGCCCAAGAACATGCACACGCTTCGCAACGAAGCAATCTTCAAACTTCTCAGAAAAAACTGTTCGGTGCGGCCGGTCAAGCCGCTACCCGGCCTGCCTGTGCCACCGTCGCCTTGGGGTTGAGCCGCTAGTTGAGAACAACCAGCGCGCCAGCCACCCCTAGCAAAACAACACCAAATGCAAGATCAAGCCAGTGCGCCATCTTCAGATAGCCCGTCCTGACTGCGGCTGCTTGCAACAGAAACACCCACAGGCACCAAAGAATCACCCCCTCGAGCACGATCGTGACCCAGAGTATGACCGGCCATCCGGCCGGCGATGTCTGGAGGGAAAGAAAAGGGGCCGTCACCCCCGCCAAGAAAACGGCCACCTTCGGGTTCAGCAGATTGCATAACAAGCCGCGCCTCCAGTGAACGGCATCCCCCTGCTTCGCCGGCTTTTCCTGACCCGTCACATTGAGACGGCGGGATTGCAGGCCACTGCGAATCAGCTGAAATGCCAACCAGCTGAGATAGGTCGCCGCCGCCCATCTCAGCGCGACGACGAACCCGCCGCCTCTGGATAGAACTGTGCTGACGCCCGTCACGGCGACAGCGGCATGGCAGGCCAGGCCACAGGCAATGCCGACCGCCGTCCAGCACCCCGACCGCCATCCGGCAGCGAGCGCTGTCCGCGTGATCAGCACCATGTCCGGCCCGGGGCTGAACTGCCCAAGCGCCATGATTGCGGCAAAAACCATCCACTCACCTATCCATCCGGGCATCTCGGTAATGATCAGTAATCTTTTCGAACAAATGAGAAGCAAGCCAGCGAGAGAACGATCAATTCAAAGGCCAGCGAGGTACCGATAGTATACGCCACCGAGTGCCTGTTCTGGTAGGCCTCGTCCGCCGCCGACACCGATTGGTCAAAATCGTCCGCCGCCGGGTCCATGAAACGGGTCGTCTGGGTCAGGTTCCGCCCGTTGATCGTCATTTTCTTTTTCAGCAAATAAACGGCATCCCGTGTTTTGGGCAGGGGTATTTCCACCGCCTTGATCACCCGGTGAAGTTTGGCCAGGTCGGGGTCCGCCTCCTTGGGTTCCCGGGTCTGCTCCGTTTGCCCTGTCTCCAAATCCATGACCACCCCCTGCGCAGGTGCGACATAGGCCGCCTTGTAAATGAGACTTTCCGATACCTGCGGGGCCGGGGTTGGGCGGGAGACGCTGCGTGGGGTGGGGTGGGTCGGCCGGGGGGGCGGGGTGGGGGGCGCGCGCGGGGGCGCGGGCGGGGCGGGCAGGCGGGAGCGTGGGATCGGGCGGGGGTCCGG
>JARFRT010000117.1 GCA_029287105.1 Akkermansiaceae bacterium
AAGGAACGCTTCTTCCTGCGCCAGTTCGGCGACCAGAAAACCAAGTTCCGGGGTGAAGTCGCCACCGCACTCGGTGCGCCAAACCCCGGCGACCGCATCCTGCAAGTCATCGGTGACGACGAGGTGTTTTACGCCTACTCCGAACGATTCCGGAAGAAAATGAACAACATGGCGGAGAAACGTGGCGGCCCGATCACCGTGGCTTCAAACTCCACCCTCATGGCATCCTCCCGCAAACTCCTCAGCGAGGAGGAACAACGCATCGCCGACATGGAGAAGCAGATGGAGGCTATGAAATCGAAAAGCGACCGGGCCACCGAGGCCGAGCTCGCCGCCCTCGCCAAGGCCGAACGCGCCGCCGCCGCCGGCCGCAGACTGATCACCGGCGAGGACGACCCCGAGCAAAAGAAAAAAGAGTCACCCGTCGAAACCCGCGTCAAACCAGGGAACCCGATCCACGTCCGCGTCATCGACCCCGACCGCTCACGCACCGCCGGCATCGATGAGCTCACCGTCAGTGTCGAAAGCTCGAGTGGCGATTCAATCAGCCGCATCACCCTGAAGGAAACCGATACCCACAGCGGTTGGTTCGAGGGCAGCATCCCGACCACCGGTGCCCAGGCCATGGCGTTCGCCGAGAACTCCGAACCGGGACGTAACCCGAACATGGTCCTCAGTCCGTCCAGCACCTATCCCGCCTGGCGACCCGTCGCATCCGAGGAGCTAAGCCCGGAATTCAACGTCGACCTGAACGATAACGTCGAACTCGGCGAGATGACCATCACCGCCCGGGAGCAAGGTGCGAAGCTTAAGAGGTTTGTCCTGCTCACCGGCATGAACGCCCGGGAAATGACTCCCGTTGCCGTTTATCCCAAAAACCAAATCTCCCTGGAAAACCCGTGGCAGCCGTCGGTCACGGTGATGAACGACGACGACCGCTACCATGCCAGTACCGGACGCAAGCTCGATGATCTCCCCGAGATGTTAGAGCATCTGAATCGCGGCTGGATGAGCCAGCAATACGCCCAAGGTGTGTCAGCCAACGTCGCCGGCCCGTCCGAGGCACTGCCGGAAGCACTCTACCAATCGATCAAGTGGAAACGGCATAATCGCCACGACGTCTCATCCGTCATCTACCGCTTCCAAGGCCACTTCTACGAACCCACCGAGGTCACCCGCCGGTTCCGCCTGGACCTCGGGAAGTTTAAAATCCCGAAAAACACGCACCCGTCGATCAATCATAAACCGAAGTTTATGCTGGTCGTCGATGGACGTCCGATTACGCCCAAAAAGGGGGGAGGGCTCGAAGGTGAAATCAACCTCAGACCCGGCGTGCACCGCTTCGAAATCTGGGCCACCGGCTGGGTCGCCAACCTCGGCTTCGGTCGCGACGTGAAGCTGCTCTCCAACCTCAAGGACGAGGACACCCTGGTCGACTGCCCCGACAGCTTCTTCGACCCCACCCAATTCCCCAAAGGCATCCTGACCCACCGCAACGGTGCCGCCACCATCACCGCCAACGACGCCGGCACCGAGTTCAAGGTGAAATTCGCCCCCGGCTCCCGCGGTCGACTGTGCAAGCTCGTTTTCATCGAGAATGAGGGACCCATCCCCGCGCTCAACAAGCTGTCGCTGACTTCCCCCGATGGCAAAAAAGTCCTGCCGGTCGCCGAGGACTACGCGACCCTCAACAAGAACGACACCCTGGAGATCCTCACCGGGGATAAAATCTCAGTGCGCTACGTCGATGATCGCTTTGTCACCAAGTCGCAGCAAAAACGTGAGCGTTTCCTTCAGGTCGCCTTCAGCACCGCCAAGGTCGAGTTTGCCGATATCACACCGCGCTATAGCAGCAAGCATCAGAAAGACATGCCCTACTACGAGAAACTCCTCCGTTTCCCCTACGGTCAACCCCTCTCAATTGCCATTAACGATGCTGACATGGATGTCAGCGTCGAGCCCGATACCCTGACCGTCACCGTGCAAAGCAAGGTCGGCGGAAAACGGGAATTCATCGCGACCGAAACCGGTCCGTCCACCGGCGTCTTCGAGGCCATCATGACCCCGGTGCCCACCCCGGTGTCGGATCAAACCCAAATTCAGGTCGCCGAAGGGGGGACTCTAACTGCCATCTACCGCGATGAGGAAAACACCAAACCCGGGGTGCCCACCGACCGCTACGCAACCATCGGTCACGCCGCATTTGTCCTTCCCCAGCTCAGCCTGTCGCAGCCGACCGTTACCCGCATCGATTACAGCACCGGTGCCGAGGGCCTGCCAGGAATGCGTGGATTGACCGAAGGATTTATCAAGATGGATGAATGGCAGTTGAAAGTCGAAACCGATTCCGCTCGCAAAGCCAGGGAAGCGGGAAGGGGACAGATCAAGCCACGCTGGTCGATCGCCCACAAACTGTTCCCATCCACCGCCCCACCCGAAGGCGGATTCCAGGCCGTGCATGGTCGCCGCATGTATGTCGAGCTGCTCGCACCCCATCTTGCGCTCGGAACTTCATCCTCCGTCACCCTCTACGCCCAGACCGATAACGGCCGCAAAATCGCCGAGGTTCCCCTCGACGGTAAAGTATTCGATATCACCGTGCCGGGAACCATCGAACTCACTGGTACCTTGGCAAAACCCGGATGGGGACACAACGACGTCTGGAGGGGAGTGCCAGAAATCGCCTCCTACATCGGTAATAGCTACCAAATGTGGTCAGACAACACCGCGCTCGACCACTTCACTTTGGACATCCCACTCATCGCCAGCCACGCCCCCGAGTATGGCGTGATGCCCCGCGATGAGCGATACGATCTCATCCAAAAAGCCCGCAAGGGCGAACTGGGCTACGAGGAATATAATAAGTTGAAAATCAACGGGCTGATCGTGCTGCCCGGCGAGCGCGTTCACATCGGGATGAAGTATAAAGATAAATCCGGTGCCGACCAGTGGCTCACCACCACCACCAAGGTGATCACCCATCCCGTCTTTGATGTCATGGAAAACGACTACCGGGAATCCAGGACCAGCGCCTACGTCGGTGAAACCATCACCCTCCGCATTGTCGACCTCGGTGGCGATGTTTCCGATAAAAACGATACCGTCAGCGTTCTGATGCAGGCAAAGTCCGGAGCGAAACACCGCGTCGATCTCCGCGAGTCGACCCCACACAGCGGCGTCTTCAAAGGCAACTACGTGCTCTCCTACGCTAAAACGGTCAAGGCCCCGACTCCCGATGCCGCCGCTATACCCGATGGTGAACCCGCCCAACCCGCCCCCCACAACGTCAGGCGCGATGGCTTCCCGGTCGTTTACGACGACATCGTCGCCATGCGCTACACCGCTGCCAACGGCCTGAAATCACCGACCCGGATGATCACCATCAGCAAGGGGTCCGACGGAACCATCCAGCCGTTTTCCAAAAAATATGATGACCCTGTGATCGCCATGCGCACCCAGTTCTCGTTGGCGGAAAGCTATCTCGAGCTGGCCAAGAGCCATCGCAAACTCGGTAAAACTGAAATGGCCGCACGCGAGTACGTCCGCGCCAAACAACTGCTCGCCAAGGCGATGGACCAGTTCAAAGATCCCGAAACCCGCGCCCATGCCGAGTACTTGCTCGGAACCCTGTCGCTGGAGGAAGCCAATGATACTCCCAAAGGGGAGGTGCAGGAAACCCGCTACCGGGCCGCCCTGTCACGCTTTATGAATGTAGTGGGCAGCTATCCGGGCACCCTCCACGCTTCCAAGGCGCAGTATAGAATTGCCGCCGTGTATGAGGAACTCGGCGAGCGGGACATCGCGGCCCAGGAATATGTTAAACTCGCCTACAAATACCCCGATTCGGAATTCCTCGCCACCGCCATGGCGAAACTCGGAACTTATTTCCTCAAGGGCGCCGCCGCTTATGAATCGCAAGCGAATGAATTGTTAGCCAAAACCGAGGACAAGGACGCCCAGTTCAAAGGAAAGGCCATGCAAGCCATGGCCGAACGCGAGTTTGTCAAGACCGCCCAGATTTTCGGTCGCTTGCAGCAACGGTTCCCCAGCGACCCGCTCGCCGGTAAAGCCGGTATCTTTGCCGGTCAGGCCTACTGGCGCGCCGGTAAAAACAACGAGGCGCTCGCCGCCTTCCTGCGGGTCGTCAACGACCAGGGCTACGATGGCAAAACCCTGCGCTCAAAGGGGATGTACTGGGCCGGCATGTGCTACCAAAAACTCAGACAAGAGATGGCCGCCTACTCGATGTACAAACGCCTGACCTACGATTTCCCCGAAAGCAAATGGGCCGGTTACGCCCGCGCTAAACTCTCCGAAGAACGCCTCCTAAAACTGGAGGAGAATCTCGAAATCGAACGCCTCGAATCAGGGCGCTGATCTACCCGCCTCCAAGGCCGCTGGCCCACCCGCCGATCAACTTTACCACCCCCTCATCAACCCATCACACGAAACGGGACC
>JARFRT010000471.1 GCA_029287105.1 Akkermansiaceae bacterium
GCGCCTTGACGAGGGTGACGAGGACGCCCAGCCCGGCTAGCCATACGGGTCGGCCTGGACAGATCCCAAAAACACCCGCTGCTAAAAATCCCCTTGGCACGGCGGCTAAGGGGGCTAGCATCCGGAAAGCTTGAATTCAGGTGATGCGCACTAAAACGATAACCACTCCATCATCGACTCTTCCAGTGAGCGACAATTCATCATTCCAAATTCACCGCCCCCCGGTCGGCCACATGACAGCGACCTCAAACCCCGCAACCGAAAGGCGAATTTCTAGCAGTTTCCCCGCATTCATCAAATCATGAGCAGAAAAAAACTAACCGTCTACGACTTCCTGAAGTGCAAAGGCAAGCGACAACTAAGCATTATGTTTGTTCATAATGTGGAGGAAGCCCGGGCTGCGGAAGAGGCCGGGATTGATATGATCTGCACGGCTCATGACGCCCCTCAGTTCGGAGTCTACACCACATTTGAAGACCTGGGGAGAATACGTGCCGCCGCTCCGAGTTGCTTCATGCAAGCCGGGGCTGTCGTCCCCTGCGCGTCAGAGGTGGAGGCATTGAAATTGTGCCACAATTACTTGGAGATCGGGGCGGATTGCGTCTACGGGGGAAATTGGAGTTGCAAATGGATTCGGGCGCTTCGCGATGCGAGCATACCCATCAACAGTCATGTGGGATTGATTCCGGCGAAAGCGACCTGGATCGGCGGCTACAGAGCGATTGGAAAGACGGCGGAAGAAGCGATCGGGGTTCTCCGTCATGCGCTGGAGTTGCAGGAAGCAGGGGTCATCGGGGTGGAAATGGAGGTCGTCCCTCCTCCGATTGCAGCCTACATCACGCAGAAAGTCGACATTCTCACCTTGTCGATGGGCAGCGGCTCCGGCTGTGACGGTCAGTACCTTTTTGCCAATGATATTCTGGGTTACACCGACGGGAAAATACCCCGGCACGCGCGTGTCTATCGGGACTTCAACAAAGAATATGCCCGGCTCCAGGAAGAGCGGACCAAGGCATTCAAGGAGTTTCACAACGATGTCGTGAACAAGAAGTTTGATGACCCGAAAATCACGGTTGGAATCGAAGACCGGGAGTATGAAAAGTTCATCAACCTGGCCGAGAAGCTGTGAGTGGTTCCCGCCATGACGCTCTCGACAAGCTCACTCAAAAAGCAAGTTTCGATCAGTCAATTTCGATCAGTCATTGAGCTGCGGTTGTCTGTCATGCTGCCGCACGGGTGTCCGTGACGTCACCGGGGCCACACCCTGAGTGATCCCCGCTTCGGAGGGGCCGCGAACGGCCCGGGCAGCACCTCCTTGTGTTGCTTGCGGAAATACCCTTCATCCAGCAGGTAGGGGGAGGCGTCCGGTTGCTCGTAGGGCAGCTTGGAGATCCTGGTTGAGCCCATCCTCTCGCTGGTCACCGGGCGCAGCCCGTCGACCGCGGGGAGCCCGCCATCCCACACCAGGAAGAAGCCGTCATCTTTGCGCACCAGTTGCGGCACAAAACCGAGATCGACATTGCCTCCGATCACCATGGTCCCCGAGAATTTCCGATAGACATCGAGCGAGCATTTCCCCGCCAGCAAGTTGTTGAACCAGCGGTTGTCCCCGCCCGGGACGTCGCTCAGGCCGGCGAGCGCGGTCGAATGCGGCTCGTGATACGGCGTCCTGCGCTCTTGCGGTTGCACTTGGATGTCGCCGACGGCCAGATTGTGCGCAAAGGCCCCGCCCGTCGACATGTCCCAGAGGAACCGATCCGACAGAAACAGGTTGTGGTCGACCAAGTAGGGGCCGTGGTTGACTTCCATGAACAGGTCGAAGCCATCGCCGTTGTCGAACAGCAAATTGCGCGTCACCCGCACACCCTGCGCCATCCAGTCGAGCCAGATGCCACGGTTGTTGCCGTGGATGCAGTTGCCCTCGATCAACATGTCGATCGGCGCGTGGAACTTGATTGCCGCCATTTCCGCCCCACCGAACAGTTTCCGGACGTGGATGTCATGGAGGTGGTTGCCGCGGATCGTGCTGAACACCGCCCCAAGGCTGCCGACAATCCCCGCCTGCTCACAGTGCGAGATGTGGTTGCCGCTGACCCAGTGGCTGCCGATGTTCTGCTTCGACCAACCCCGCTCCAAGGCGCGCCGGATGGTGCCGTTGTAACCCTCGGCAGTCCCGGCCCGGTTGTCCCACTCGTCGCCATACTTACCCAGCGTCACCCCGACACAGGTCGCGTAACGGATCGTGTTATCCTCGATCCGCCATCCCTTGCTCCAATGCGTGCCGATCAGGCCGATCTGCTCGGCCGTGGGCGGAGCCCAGGGGGTGGCCGCCTGCTCAAGCACAAAGCCCTTCACCGTGATGTAGTTCATGCCCGGCTTCGACGGATAAAAGACGGCCTGGCGCACATTCACCTCCACCAAGTGCCGGTTCGGGTCGACTCCCTTGAACTGCGCCCAAATCGTGGTGATGTCCTCCCCCACCTCCGCAAACCACAAGGCTGACTTACCGGCCGGCTCCAGGACCTCGTCCTGTTTCGCCGCCTCGGTCAACCAATGGCCATTGAGGTAGACCGCTCCGGTGTGGTGCTTGCGGCCCCAGGGGCGGAACCAGTCGCCACGGATCAAGTCCGCAAAGGGATTGAAGTCAGCAAACAGGGTGTTCGGCACATCCGCAGACCAGGTATCGCCCTGCAAACGCTTCCATCCGCTGACCACCTCGGAGCCCTTGATCACGACCCTCTCCCCTGGCGCGGAACGATAGGTGACCCGCCGGTCGTCGCCCAGCCCCCCGCGGGGCGGGTCAATCCGTTCACGATAAACGCCGGCATGCACCACAACTTCATCTCCGGGCTGAGCCAGCTCAGCGGCGGCCTGTATCGTCCTCAGCGGGGCCGCCTTGGTCCCCGCCGCATCATCAGCCCCCTCGGGAGAAATATGAAACGACCGCCCTTGCGCAGGGCACAGGCAGAACATCAGCACTGTAATATATCTTAGGATTCTATTCATGATTCGACTTGTTTTAGCACAGCCATCCCATGGGAATGGCTAATTTGAGTGTGGCGGCTGGCCGCTCCTATCGTTTCAACATCTCGACCATCCCGTCGCCCATGCCCTTGCCGATCAGGTAGAGTGTTTTGCCGTTATAGTTCCAGTGGCTGCCGTCGCTCTTCGGCGATTGCTCGACGCTGTATTGAAATGGACGGGAATCGATGGTGAAGACATTGCCGGCGAACTCCGGGTGCTTCTTCGGGTCGGCGACGTTGAGCTGGCCGGCGAGGGTCCGCCGCTGCTCGGGCGTGACCTTCATCCCGCCGTGGCCGGTGGTGGCGATGCTGAACGGCAGCTTGGGCTTGCCGAGCTCGGCGCGGATGTCGCGGATGAAGTCGACCAGATTTTGCTCGTAGCCCTCGTCCGCCTGCGTACTGAGCATGTCGTTGTAGCCTTGATGCCAGCCGAAGCCCGCGATCTGGTAGCCCTTGCCCTTGAACTCGGGGAAATGGGTCTCCAGGTTGTCGAGCGCTTGGTGAACC